>CANJOG010000043.1 GCA_947475475.1 Acetobacteraceae bacterium | reverse complement strand
CCCGCCAAATTGCAGCCGGGCCGGGCGCCGGCGGGCGGCGAAGAACTTGTCGAGCAGGGCGGATTTGTATTCGCCGGCCAGTGCCTTGTGCTGGATGCGCCCGGCGGCCTCTTCCAGCCTGGTGCGGAAACCGGCGCGCTGTTCAGGCGTGGTATCGCCGGCCGCCTCGCGGATCAGATCAAACAGCGCGTCCGACAGGGGGCGCGCCTCCTCCAGCACGCGCTGGAAGGCCTCCGCACCGGTGCGTACCAGGCTGTCCGGATCTTCGCCCGCGGGCATGCGGGCGATGCGGAGCGTCTGTTCCGGGGTCAGATGCGGCAGGGCCAGCTCGGCGGCGCGGGCAGCTGCGCGGGTGCCGGCATTATCGCCGTCAAAGCAGAGAATGGGGGTGGGCGAGAGGCGCCACAGCTCGGCCATCTGCTCCTCGGTCAGCGCCGTGCCGAGCGGGGCGACGGCGCCGGCAAAGCCGGCCTGATCGAGCGCGATCACATCCATATAGCCCTCGACCACCACCAGGGCGGCGCCATTGCGCACGCCGGTGCGGGCGAGGTCGAGATTGTAGAGGTTGCGGCGCTTGGAAAAGAGCGGGGTTTCCGGGCCGTTGACGTATTTTGGCTGGCCATCGCCCATGATCCGCCCGCCGAAACTGATCACCCTTCCGCGTCTGTCGCGGATGGGGAACATCACCCGGTTGAAGAACAGCTCCCGCAGCGTGCCATCGTCATCGGCCTGGCGCAGCAGGCCGATTTCCAGCAACTGGCCCTGAGTGATGTTCTCTCGCGCAAGAGCGGAGATCAGCGAACCACGGCCCTCACCGGACCAGCCAAGGCCGAAGCGGCGGATCGTGGCGTCAGAGAGCCCGCGCCCGCGCAGATAGGCGAGCGCGCGGGCGCCCTCGGGCATGTGCAGCAGGCTGGCGAAGAAATCCCCGGCCTGCTGGGCGACATCCGAAAGATCGTGGCGCTTCTGCTCGGCCTGGGCGGCTTCAGGGCTCTGGGCCGGGACTTCCAGCCCGGCCTCGCGGGCGAGGATTTCCACTGCCTCCATAAAGGCAGCACCCTGGGACTGCATGACGAAGCTGATCGCATCGCCATGCACGCCGCAGCCGAAGCAGTGGAAATGGTCGTCATAGACATAGAAACTCGGCGACTTCTCGCCATGAAAGGGGCAGCAGCCCTTCCATTGCCGTCCTGAGCGGGCAAGCTTCACCTTCCGGCCGATCAGGGCCGGCAAAGGCGTGCGTGCCCTCAGCTCTTCGAGAAATCCGGCGGGAAGCGCCATGCGGTGCTATCGGCTCCTGAGCAGGGGAAGAAAAATGTCCCCCTATCTATAGTGAGGAGAATCAGCCCAGCTTGGTCTTCACCAGCGCGCCGGCGCGGGCCATGTCCAGCGTGGCGGCATATTTGGCCTTCAGCACGGCCATCACCTTGCCCATATCCTTCACCGAGGCCGCCCCCGTCTCGGCAATGGCGGCATCGACGGCGGCGGAGAGTGCGGCTTCGTCCATCTGCTTGGGCAGAAAGCCTTCGATGACGGCAATTTCTTCCTCCTCCTTGGCGGCGAGTTCCGGGCGGTTGCCCTTCACGTACAGTTCCACCGATTCCCGGCGGGACTTCACCATGCCGCGCAGCATGGCGATCACTTCCTCATCGGGGATGGCATCGACGCCCTTGGGACGGGCGGCGATATCGGCATCCTTCAGCTTGGCCATGATCATGCGGAGCGTGGAGGTGCGGGCGGCAGTGCCGGCCTTCATGGAAAGCTTCACCTCGGCCATGAAATCGTCGCGGAGTGCCATCTTGTCTCGTTCCTCATTGTCGCGCCGGTGACCGGTCGCGGAAAAATAACCCTCTACTATATGGTGGGCGCCAAGGTGAGTGCCGAAAGCGAGTCTGGGATGCAATTTCCCACTCCGGCAAACTCAGCGTTGCCCCCGGAAATTTTTTCCCGTAATTCCGATCCGTGCTCCCGGGTGGCGCCCCTGCCCGGTTCTGAGGAGGTTCGCATGGCCATTTCCGTGGACGAAATCATCGAGCGGCTGGGCGGCATCGATGCCGCCGCCAGGCTCGCCGGCGTTGGAACCGAGGCGATCCGCAAATGGCGCCAGTCCCGCGCCATTCCCGCCAAGCATTGGCCCGCTCTGCTCGCCGCGACCGGCCTCGGCTTTGCCGATATGCCCGGCTCGCCGCAGGTGAGCGAGATCGATCCCGGCCATCTGGCCCCGCGCCCGGCCGGTGCGACCGCCGTGATTGTGCTGGGCGATGGCAGCGTGTTCTGGGGTGCCGGCATTGGCGCCCATACCGATGGCGCTGTCGGCGAGGTCTGTTTCAATACCGGCATGGCCGGCTATCAGGAGACGCTGACCGATCCGTCCTTCGCTGGGCAGATCATCACCTTCACCTTCCCCCATATCGGCAATACCGGCACGAATAGCGAGGATATGGAGGCCGCCGCCCCCTTCGCGCGTGGTCTGGTGATCAAGCAGGACATTACCGACCCGTCCAACTGGCGCTCGGCGGCGCATCTGAATGATTGGCTGCGGGCGCGCAACATGCCCGGTATTGCCGGCGTCGATACCCGCGCGCTCACCGCCCGCATCCGCGATGGCGGCGCGCCGAACGGCATTATCTGCTTCCCCGCGGACGGCCAGATCGATACCGCCGAGCTCGTCGCCCGCGCCGCCGCCTGGCCGGGTCTGGTGGGCATGGATCTCGCCCGCGAAGTCTCCTGCACCGAGGAATATGAGTGGACCGAAGGCGAATGGGTCTGGGGCACCGGTTTCGGCCGCCAGGAATCGCCGAAATTCAAGGTTGTGGCTGTCGATTACGGCGCCAAGCGCAATATCCTGCGCTGCCTCGTCAAAGCTGGCTGCCAGGTGATCGTGGTGCCGGCGACGGCGACGGCTGCTGATATCCTCAAGCACAATCCGGACGGCGTGTTCCTCTCCAACGGCCCCGGCGATCCGGCGGCGACGGCGGACTATGCGGTGCCGGCGATCCAGGGCGTGCTCGCCTCAGGCAAGCCGATCTTCGGCATCTGCCTCGGCCACCAGCTGCTCGCCACCGCACTCGGTGCCAAGACCTACAAGATGGCGCGTGGCCATCGTGGCGCCAATCAGCCGGTGAAAGATCTCACCACCGGCCGTGTGGAAATCACCAGCCAGAATCACGGCTTTGCGGTGGATGAGAAGACGCTGCCAGCCGGCGTGACGATCACGCATGTGAGTCTGTTCGACGGCTCCAATGAGGGACTCGCGCTGGATGGCAAGCCGGTTTTCTCCGTGCAGTACCATCCCGAGGCGAGCCCCGGCCCGTCCGACTCACATTATCTGTTCCAGCGCTTCACCAAGCTGATGGAGGGTTGATCCGATGCCCCGTCGTACAGACATCAAGTCGATCCTGATCATTGGCGCCGGCCCGATTGTGATCGGCCAGGCCTGCGAATTCGACTATTCGGGCGCTCAGGCCTGCAAGGCGCTGCGCGCCGAGGGCTATCGCGTCATTCTGGTCAATTCCAATCCGGCCACGATCATGACCGATCCTGGCTTGGCGGACGCCACCTATATCGAGCCGATCACGCCGGAAGTGGTCGAGAAGATCATCCTGCGTGAGCGGCCGGATGCGATCCTGCCGACCATGGGCGGGCAGACGGCACTGAACACGGCGATGGCGCTGGCGAAATCCGGTGCGCTGGAACGCCTCGGCGTCGAGCTGATCGGTGCCAAGGCCGATGTGATCGACCGCGCCGAGGACCGGCTGAAATTCCGCGATGCCATGTCTGAAATCGGCATCGAAAGCCCGATGAGCGCCATTGCACATAATATGGCCGAGGCACGCGCGGCGCTGGCCATTGTCGGCCTGCCGGCGGTGATCCGCCCGAGCTTCACGCTTGGCGGCACCGGCGGCGGCATTGCCTATAACAAGGAAGAGTTCGAGCAGATCGTCTCCTCCGGAATCGAAGCCTCGCCGACCGATGAAGTGCTGATTGAAGAATCGGTGCTGGGCTGGAAGGAATTCGAGATGGAGGTGGTCCGCGACAGCGCGGATAACTGCATCATCGTCTGCTCCATCGAGAACGTCGATCCGATGGGCATCCACACGGGTGACTCCGTCACCGTGGCGCCGGCGCTGACGCTGACCGATCGCGAATACCAGCGCATGCGCGATGCCTCGATTGCCTGCCTGCGCAAGATCGGCGTCGATACCGGCGGATCGAACGTGCAATTCGCGGTCAATCCCGCCGATGGCCGCATGGTCGTCATCGAGATGAATCCGCGCGTCTCGCGCTCCTCCGCGCTGGCCTCCAAAGCGACCGGTTTCCCGATTGCCAAGATCGCGGCCAAGCTGGCCGTCGGCTACACGCTGGACGAGCTGGATAACGACATCACCCGCGTGACGCCGGCCAGTTTCGAGCCGACCATCGATTATGTGGTGGTGAAGATCCCGCGCTTCACCTTCGAGAAGTTCAAGGGCACGCCGGCGCTACTGACCACCAGCATGAAATCGGTGGGCGAGGCGATGGCGATTGGCCGAAGCTTTGCGGAGGCCTTGCAGAAGGGCCTGCGCTCCATGGAGACCGGCCTGTCCGGCCTCGATGAAGTGGAAATTCCTGGTGACGGCACGCATGATGCTTTCCGCGCCGCTCTGTCCTCGCCGAAGCCGGAGCGCCTGCTGATGGCGGCACAGGCTTTGCGCGCCGGGCTGTCGGTCGAGGATATTCATGCCGCCAGCAAGTTCGATCCCTGGTTCCTGCGCGAGCTGGAAAAGATCGTCGATGCGGAGCGCGTCGTTGCCTCTTCCGGCCTGCCGCGCGATGCGCTGGCGCTGCGCCGGCTCAAGGCGATGGGCTTCTCGGACACGCGCCTCGGCCAGTTGACCGGCCGGACCGCTGACCAGGTGCGGGACTATCGCAACAGCCACGGCGTGCATCCGGTCTATAAGCGCATCGATACCTGCGCCGCCGAATTCGCCTCGGCCACGCCCTATATGTATTCGACCTATGAGGGCGGCTACGGCACGCCGGTGTGCGAATCCGACCCGACCGACCGCCAGAAGGTGGTGATTCTCGGTGGCGGCCCGAACCGCATCGGCCAGGGCATCGAATTCGATTATTGCTGTGTGCACGCGGCCTATGCGCTCCGGGAGGCTGGATTCGAGACCATCATGGTCAACTGCAATCCGGAGACGGTCAGCACCGATTACGACACCTCGGACCGGCTGTATTTTGAGCCGCTGACCAATGAGGATGTCGTTGAGCTGGTGCACCGCGAGCAGACCAACGGCACCGTGCTCGGCTGCATCGTGCAATATGGCGGCCAGACGCCGCTGAAGCTCTCCCAGGCGCTGGCGGCCGCGAATATCCCGATCCTTGGCACAACCGCAGATGCCATCGACATTGCCGAAGACCGCGAGCGCTTCCAGCAACTTCTGCAAAAGCTCGGCCTGCGCCAGCCGGAAAACGGCATTGCGCGCTCGGCCGCGGAAGCCGAGACCATTGCCGAGCGGATCGGCTATCCGGTGGTGATCCGCCCGAGCTATGTGCTCGGCGGCCGCGCCATGGAAATCGTCTATGACCGCAATGGCGTCACGCGCTACATGCGTGAGGCGGTGCAGGTCTCGGGCGATAATCCCGTGCTGATCGACCGCTATCTGAACGATGCGATCGAGGTCGATGTTGACTGCATCTCCGATGGCGAGACGGTCTACGTCGCCGGCGTCATGGAGCATATCGAGGAAGCCGGCATCCACTCTGGCGACTCAGCCTGCTCGCTGCCGCCCTATACGCTGGCCCCGGCCATGGTAACGGAGCTGAAGGCGCAGACGGAATCGATGGCCAAGGCGCTGCGCGTCGTCGGCCTGATGAACGTGCAATACGCCATCAAGGACCAGGCGGTGTATGTGCTGGAGGTCAATCCCCGCGCCTCGCGCACGGTGCCCTTCGTCGCCAAGGCGACGGGGGTTCCGGTGGCCAAGATTGGCGCGCGGGTGATGGCGGGTGCCAAGCTCTCCGAATTCTCGCTCGACGACCAGGCGATCGCGCCGCATGTGGCGGTGAAGGAAGCGGTATTCCCCTTCGCCCGGTTCCAGAACGTGGACACCATCCTCGGCCCGGAAATGAAGTCCACCGGCGAGGTGATGGGGCTCGATTCCAGCTTCGAGCGCGCTTTCGCCAAAAGCCAGCTCGGTGCGGGAGTGAAGCTGCCGATGTCCGGCACTGCCTTCCTGTCGGTGAAGGACGCCGACAAGACGGTGATGGTCCAGGCTGCCCGCCGGCTCGCCGAGATGGGTTTCGCGCTGCGGGCCACCAAGGGCACGGCGGCGCGCATCCGCGAGGCCGGGCTGGAGGTCCGCGTGGTCAACAAGGTGCTGGAAGGCCGGCCGCATTGCGTGGACGCCATCCGCTCCGGCGAGATCCAGCTGGTGATCAATACGGCGTCTGGCCCGCAATCGGTGGCGGACAGCTTCGACATCCGCCGTTCGGCGCTGATGCACGGGGTGCCGCATTACACGACGATTGCCGGCGCACGGGCGGCGGTGCATGCCATCGCGGCCCTGAAATCGGGCACACTTGAAGTCGCGCCGCTCCAGTCGTATTTTCGCGGTTCGTTCTAGCAGGCCTCGGTGGCGCCCCCGCGCCGGCGGGTAGCTGGGGCGTTTGCTGTTTGCGTGGCTGAGCTGTGTCTGCGTGGGGCCGCACTGGCCGCACAGGAGCGCAACCGTGCGGGTAGGGCAGTCTGTGCCCGCCTCGCCCCGGCCAGTCTCGTTGACGGTCCAGCCACATATTGTTGCCTAGCCTTCCGGCTCGTCTAAGCTACCCGTCTACTCAACGTATCTGTTCGAGGATTGCGCCTTGCAGAAATTCCCGATGACCGCCCCCGGGCTAAAGCGGTTGGAGGACGAGTTGCGCCACCTCAGATCGGTTGAACGTCCGGCCGTTATCCGGGCGATCGCCGAAGCGCGCAGCCATGGCGATCTGTCCGAAAACGCCGAGTATCATGCCGCCCGCGAGCGCCAGTCCTTCCTTGAAGGCCGCGTCGAGGAGCTGGAAAGCATCATCAGCGCCGTCGAGGTGATCGACCCGTCGACCCTGTCGGGCGACCAGGTGAAGTTCGGCGCCCATGTGCATCTGGTCGATGAAGAGACCGACAAGGAAGCCACCTATCAGCTCGTCGGCCTGCATGAGGCAGACCTCAAGCAGGCGCGAATCTCGATTACCTCACCGCTGGCCAAGGCGCTGATCGGCAAGAAGGTGGGTGACACTATTTCCGTCCCCGCCCCCGGTGGCGACCGGTCCTACGAGATTCTCGGCGTCAAGTTCATCTGAGGCAGACATGATCAGCTTTGCCGATGTCGAGGCCGCTGCCGGCAGGATTGCCGGGCGGGTTCTGCGTACGCCCACTTTGCCGTCGCAGTCGCTCTCCAAGGCGACCGGCTGCGACGTCACGCTCAAGCTGGACCATCTCCAGGCCACCGGCGCCTTCAAGGAGCGTGGGGCGGCCAATCGCCTCGCGTTGCTGAGTGCGGAGGAACGCGCGCGCGGCGTTGTCGCCATGTCGGCCGGCAATCATGCCCAGGCTGTGGCGCGGCATGCCTCGCTGCTCGGCATCAAGGCCACCATCGTGATGCCGAAATTCACGCCCACGACGAAAGTGACGCGCACCCGCGGCTGGGGTGCCGACGTCGTGCTGCATGGCGAGCAACTGATCGAAGCCGCCAACCATGCGATGGCACTCTCCCGCGAGCATGGGATGGTGTTCATCCATCCCTATGACGATCCCGCTATCATGGCCGGGCAGGGCACGCTGGCGCTGGAAATGCTGCAGGATGCGCCGGAGCAGGATGTGCTGCTGATCCCGGTGGGCGGCGGCGGCCTGGTCGCCGGCTGCGCGGTGGCGGCAGCGGCGATGCGGCCGGGGATCGAGATCTACGGCGTGGAAGTGGCCGCCTATCCGGCCATGAAGCAACGGCTGGACAACGTGCCGGTGCGCGTCGGCGGTCCAACCATTGCCGAGGGCATTGCCGTCCAGGAAGTGGGCGAGCAGCCGCTGGAAGTCATTCGCAAATACGTCCGCGATATCATCGTGGTGCCGGAATATGCCATCGAGGAGGCCGTCGGCCTGCTCGCCGAGGGTGCCAAGGTTGTCGCCGAGGGCGCCGGGGCGGCGGGGCTGGCCGCGCTGCTGGCCTTCCCCAAGATGTTCGCGGGCAAGCGCGTTGCCGTGCCGGTGACCGGCGGCAATATCGATGCACGTATTCTCTCGATGGTGTTGCAGCGGAACATGCTGCGCGACGGGCGGATGCTGCGCCTGCATCTGGACATTCCCGACCGTCCGGGCGTGCTGGCCGATATCTCCCGCCGCATTGGCGATCTGGGCGGCAATATCATCGAGGTGCTGCACCAGCGCCTGTTCGCCTCCGAAAGCGTGAAGGCGGCGGAACTCGAGGTGATGGTGGAGGCGCGCGATGCCGCGCATGCCAATGAAGTTCTGGCCTCGCTGGAAGAAGTCTACGTCGTCCGCCGCGTCTGAGACGGGGTTGGCGAGTTTACCAAAGCGGTCGTAGGGTGGGTTCAACCTAACCTGCGCCTTGCTGCACATGACGGTCCGCAAGAGGCCGCCGATGACATTGGAGGACACCATGCTCGATTGCGTCATTCGTGGCGGCATGCTCATCGATGGCACGGGCGCTGCGCGCCGTCAGGCCGATATTGGCATCAAGGATGGCCGGATCGCCGCCATCGGCACCGTGACCGAGGCCGCGCGCGAGACCATCGACGCGACGGGCAAGGTGGTCGCCCCCGGCTTCATCGATGTCCACACGCATTACGACGCCCAGATCATGTGGGACCCGGCGCTGACGCCCTCCTCTCTGCATGGCGTCACCACCGTGCTTGGCGGCAATTGCGGCTTCACCATCGCGCCGATCGCACCCTCCAGCGCCGATTACGTTATCCAGATGCTGGCCACCGTCGAAGGCATGCCGGTGGAGAGCCTGCGCGAAGGGCTGAACATCACCTGGTCTGGCTTCGGCGACTGGCTGGACTTGCTGGACGGCAAGGTCGGGCTGAATGTCGGCTTCCTGGCCGGCCATTCAACCATCCGCCGGCTGGTCATGGGCGATGACTGGCGCCGCGCCGCGACCGAGGCGGAAATCGCCACCATGCGGGCACTGGTCGACCAATCGGTGAGCGAGGGCGCGCTCGGCTTTTCCTCCTCCTGGGGCCATGCCCATGCCGACCACCAGGGCAATCCGGTGCCCTCGCGCTTTGCCGAGCATGGCGAGCTGGTGGAGTTGGCCTCCACGCTGCGCGACCATCCCGGCACCATGCTGGAATTCATCGCCGGCTCTCAGCCCTTCTTTCCGCAGGCCTCGATCGATGTGATGGTGGCGATGTCCAAGGCGGCGCAAAAGCCGCTGAACTGGAATGTGCTCTCTATCGGCACAGGTATTGGCGACGATGCCATCAAGCAGCGCCTCGACGCCTCGGATTACGCGGCCACGCAAGGAGCCAAGGTTGTGGCGCTGGTGTTGCCGATCCCGCAAATCGTGCGCATCACCATGAACTTCCTCGGCTTCAACATCCTGCCGGAATGGCGTGCCTTCCTGGCCCATCCGCGCGAGCATGTGGTGCACGGCATGGCCGATCCCGCCACCCGCGCCATGCTGATGCAGGATGTGGAGGAGAATGGCAGGCGGCATGTCTTCGACTTCGCCAATTTCCTCGTCGAGAATGTCACCAATCCGGAGCTAACATCTCTCGAAGGCCGCGTGCTGTCCGATATCGCCGCCGAGCGCGGCGTCACGCCGGTTGAGGCCTTCCTCGATATCCAGCTGGCCGACGAATTGCGCGCCGTCTTCAAGACCGGGGCCGCCGCCGATGAAGGCCCGCTCTGGGAAAAGCGCCGCGCGCTATGGAACGATCCACGCACCCTTCTGGGCGCATCGGATGCCGGTGCGCATCTCGATTCGCTCGACAGCTTCGTACTCTATTCCGAATTCGTCGGGCCGGTGGTACGGCGCGGGCTGATCTCGCTCGAGGATGCGGTACACAAGATCACCGATGCACCCGCGCGATT
>CANJOG010000042.1 GCA_947475475.1 Acetobacteraceae bacterium | reverse complement strand
GATCTGCTGCACAAGGATTTCCGCAACCGTGTCGAGGATGCCGACAACATCACGCCGGACATATTGCTCAACGCGCTGGACCGTATTGCCGCCATGCGCCCCGTCTTCGATCGCATCGCTTCCGGCTACGATGCCATCCTCACCCCGGCCGCCACCGGCGAGGCGCCAAAACTCGCGCTGAACACAACGGGAAATCCCATGTTCAACCGCATGTGGACGGCACTGCACGCCCCCTGCATCACCATCCCCTGGGGAAGCGGGCCGAACAATATGCCCATCGGCATCCAACTCGTCGCCCCGCGCTACTACGATGCCGAATTGCTCGGTGTTGCCGACGCTGTCTCCCAACTCTCCCCGGCCGTTGCGGCATGAATCCGGCACTCGCTCCACTCTTCACGCCTCTCCGGCTTAATGCGGCGCTCACCCTGCGCAACCGCATCGCGCTCGCCCCCTGCACGCGTAACCGCGCCACCGAAGATATGTCGCCCACGCCAGGTGCGGCCACCCATTACGCCAGCCGCGCCGATGCCGGTCTGCTGATCACCGAAGGCACCATCGTCGCCAAACAGGTGCAGGGCTATATCGAAACGCCCGGCATCTTTCTCGACAGCCATGTCCGCGCCTGGGCAAAAGTCACCGACACCGTGCATCAGCGCGGCGGGACGATCTTTCTCCAGCTTTGGCATACCGGACGCATGGCGCATTCCTACTGGAATGGCGGCACCCAACCGCTCGGCGCCTCCGCCGTGCTCGATCCCGGCCCACGCCGGCAGACGCGCGGCCTGCAACTGCATCACGAAATGCCGCGCGCCATGACCGGCGCGGAAGTGCGCGAGGCCATCGGCCATTACCGCGCTGCCGCCGCGCGTGCGAAAGATGCCGGATTCGACGGCATCGAAATCCACGGCGCCAATGGCTACCTGCCCGAGCAATTCCTCCGCCTGCACACCAACAAGCGCACCGATGAATGGGGCGGCAGTGCCGCCAATCGCGCGCGCCTCGGCATCGCGGTCGTCGATGCCTGCGCCGAGGGTATCGGCGCTGAACGTGTCGGCCTCCGCCTCTCACCCGCCGCCTATTTCAGCGAAATGCGCTACACCCCCGGCGACAATGACGCGCTGCTTGAACTGCTCTCAGCCCTCCGCTCACGCCCCATCGCCTATATCCATACCGGCATCGTCGATGATCTGCCCTACGATTATCTCGACGGCACCTCGACGGAATATCTGCGCCGCCACTGGAATGGCGTGCTGATCGGCAATGGCGCCTACTCACCCAAGCAGGCCGCCGCCCAGATCGCCAAAGGCGGCTTCGACCTCATCGCCTGGGGCCGCATCTTCCTCGCCAACCCCGACCTGCTCACCCGCCTGCGCGACGGCACCCCACTCGCCGATTACAGCCGCGCGCTGCTCGACGATCTAACCTAACTTCGCAGCCGCCCGCGCCACGGCGGCTTCGCGCGCCTCCAGCATCGGCCCCATCGCGCCCCTGATCGCGGCAACCACCGCTGCCGGCGCCTTGTCCGGCGACCCGGCATCGAATGGCGGTGCCGGATCATATTCCACCCCAAGCTGGATCGCCTGCGCCACCCCATCGCCATGCAGCAGTGCTGCGATCGTCAGCGCAAAATCGATCCCGGCCGTCACCCCACCTCCGGTCACCACATTGCCATCCACCACCACGCGCCCCGCATCGGGAACCGCGCCAAACGCCTCCAGCATGTGCCGCGACGACCAGTGACACGCCGCCCGCTTGCCCCGCAGCAACCCCGCCGCGCCCAGCACCAGCGACCCCGTGCACACCGCCGTCACAAAATGCGCCCCCGCCGCCTGTCGGCGCAGGAAATCCAGCACCTCCGCATCCTCCAGCAACGCATTCGCCCCCGGCCCGCCCGGCACGCAGATCAGGTCGAGCTGCGGACACTCGGCAAACCCGGTATCGGCCAGAATCACCATCCCCTTCGCCGCCCGCACTGGCCCCGGAGCACGCCAGATCAGCCGCACCTCGGTTTTGGGCATTGCCGAGAGCACTTCCCATGGCCCGGTCAGATCGAGCTGGGTCAGATCCGGAAACAACACCAATCCGACGCGAAAAACCTCAGTCATCGCACACTCCACAGGAGGAATACCGACGCGAACTCTAACCAGCCCCGGCCTTCGCGGCGAGCCAAAGCGGCTAAAATCGCGCCCTTTACAAAATCTAGCATCCACCCGGATTTCTTTGAAAATCCTTTACCGATTTGCGCGAATTTACCCGACTTTCCACGGGACTTCGCTTGTGCAGCATCGTAGGTAACGCGCCATCACTTCACCGCGCCTCTCAGCGGGAAGTCCCCCAGCTTCGTGCCACCCCATCGTGCCGCCTGACGTGAAGGAAGACCCCCGGATGACCTCTCCCATGACCCGCCTCCCCGACGGCCTCTCCGCTGGCCGCCCCAGCCGCCCGACCGAATATGCCGACCAGACGGCGCGCGTCGCGGCCCTCGTCGCCTCCAAGGGCGGCACATGGGACGGGATCAATCCGGAATCCGTCGCCCGTATGCGCCTGCAGAACCGCTTCCTGACCGGCCTCGACATCGCCCGCCACACCGCCACCGTGATGCGCCGCGACATGGCAGCCTATGACGCCGATCCGGCCAACTACACCCAGTCCCTCGGCGCCTGGCACGGTTTCGTCGCCCAGCAGCAGATGATCTCGGTGAAGAAGCATTTCGGTAGCCTCAAGGGCCGCTACATCTACCTCTCCGGCTGGATGGTTGCAGCCCTGCGCTCCGAATTCGGCCCGCTGCCCGACCAGTCCATGCATGAGAAGACCTCCGTGCCGGCGCTGATCAGCGAGATCTACACCTTCCTCAAGCAGGCCGATGCCCGTGAGCTCGGCATGCTGTTCCGCGACCTCGACGCCGCCCGCGCTGCCGGCGACGCCGCGAAGGAAGCCAATATCCTCAACGCGATCGAGAATTACGAAACCCACGTCGTCCCCATCATCGCCGATATCGATGCCGGTTTCGGCAATGCCGAAGCCACCTACCTGCTCGCCAAGAAGATGATCGAAGCCGGCGCCTGCGCCCTGCAGATCGAAAACCAGGTGTCGGACGAAAAGCAGTGCGGCCATCAGGACGGCAAAGTCACCGTGCCGCACGAGGACTTCCTCGCCAAGGTGCGCGCCGTCCGCTACGCCTTCCTCGAACTCGGCATCGATGATGGCATCGTCGTCACCCGCACCGACAGCCTCGGCGCCGGCCTGACCAAGCAGATCGCCGTCAGCCACGCCCCGGGCGACATTGGCGACCAGTACAACTCCTTCCTCGATTGCGAAGAGATCGATCCGGCGACCGCCCGCAATGGCGACGTCATCATCAACCGCAATGGCAAGATGCTGCGTCCGAAGCGCCTGCCGTCCAACCTCTTCCAGTTCCGCGCTGGCACGGGTGAAGACCGCTGCGTGCTCGACTGCATCACTTCGCTGCAGAACGGTGCTGATCTGCTCTGGATCGAGACCGAGAAGCCCCATATCTCGCAGATCGCCGGCATGGTGGACCGTATCCGCGCCGTCATCCCGAACGCCAAGCTCGCCTACAACAACTCGCCGAGCTTCAACTGGACCCTGAACTTCCGCCAGCAGGTGTTCGACGCCTACAAGGCCGAGGGCAAAGACGTGTCCGCCTATGACCGCGCCAAGCTGATGAGCGTCGATTACGACACCACCGAGCTCGCCATCGAGGCCGATAACCGCATCCGCACCTTCCAGGCGGATGCCGCCAAGCGCGCCGGCATCTTCCACCACCTGATCACCCTGCCGACCTACCACACGACCGCTCTCTCGGTGGACAACCTCTCCCGCGACTACTTCGGCGCCGCCGGCATGCTCGGCTACGTCGCCGGCGTGCAGCGCCAGGAAATCCGCCAGGGCATCGCCTGCGTGCGTCACCAAAACATGTCCGGCTCGGACATCGGCGACGACCACAAGGAATACTTCGCCGGCGAAGCCGCCCTGAAGGCTGGCGGTGTCCACAACACGATGAACCAGTTCGCCTAAAGCCTGCCCGATAATTCTACTGCGGCGGCCCTCCAACATGCTCTGCTGCGCTTCCGGTGCTCACGACCAAACGGTCGCTCCGCTCCGGTTCTCGCAGAACACGCCGGAGGACTCGCCGCAGCGAATTCTCGAACAGCCTTGAATAAATCGGCTCACCCCAGAAAAGACGGCCCGGAGCGAAAGTTCCGGGCCGTTTTTCTTTGTCCGCCCCCGGATGGACACCACGCCTCCATCCGTCGAAAATGCCCCCAACACGGGAGCGAGACGACATGGGCGCGGCACATACGGGACGGCGTGAAGATCAGGCACTGCTCACCGGCAAAGGCCAGTTCGTCACCGACGCACGCCTCCCCAACCAGGCCCGCGCCGTCTTCCTCCGCTCCGATCGCGCCCATGCTGACATCCTGAGCATCGACACCACAGCCGCGCGCACCATGCCGGGCGTGCTCGCCATCCTCAACGAAGCCGAGCTGCGCCCATTCAACCTCGGCCAGATCGGCGGTGCCTTCGCCATCCTGCCAGGCCGCAACGGCAGCAAGATGATCACCCCGCCCAAGCCGGTGCTGGCGGAAACCCGCGTGCGCCACGTGGGCGAAGCCATCGCCATCGTCATCGCCGAAACCACCGCCCAGGCGCAGGACGCCGCCGAACAGATCACTGTGGAGTACCAGGACCTCCCCGTCGTCACGTCAGGCACCGACGCACTGACCCAAGGCGCCCCACAACTCTGGTCCGAAATCCCAGGGAATCTCGCGCTGGATTTCGACTTCGGCAATGAGGAGGCCACCAACGCCGCCATCGCAGCCGCCCCCCACAAAGTCACCGTCGCACTCGACAACACCCGCGTCGCCGTCGCCCCGTTGGAGCCGATGAACTGCACCGCCTGGTGGGACGGCCCAAGTGGTCTGCACGAAATCCACATCCCGCATCAGGGCATCAACGGCTCGCTCGGCGGGCTGAAGGCCTATTTCAACGAACCGGTGGAAAACTTCCGCGTCATCGCCCGCGATGTCGGCGGCAGCTTCGGCGCCCGCCTGCCGATCTATCCGGAATATGCCGCCATCCTGATCGGCTCGCGCATCATCGGCCGCCCGGTCAAATGGACCGCCACCCGCAACGAGACCTTCCTCAGTGAATATCAGGGCCGCTCCCTGCTCTCCGCTGGCACACTGGCCTTCGATGCCGAGGGCAAGTTCCTCGCCATCCGCTATGACTGGGTGCCCAATGTCGGCTCCTACCCCACCGATTACGGCGCCGCCGGCATCTGCTTCAACGGCATGAAGGGCGGCATCGGCCCCTACACCATCCCCACCATCTACGGCCGCGTGAAAGTCGCCGTCACCAACACCGTCCCCACCGGCGCCTACCGCGGCGCCGGGCGGCCCGAGACCACCGCCATCCTTGAACAACTTGTGGATGCCGCCGCCGCCGATCTCGGCCTCGATCCCGCCGAGATCCGCCGCCGCAACTTCATCCCCAGCGCCGCCTTCCCCTACAAAACGCCGCAAGGCATCGTGTACGACAGCGGCGACCACGAAACCCTGCTCGCCATCGCGGCGGACAAGGCAGACCTCGCCAATTTCCCCGCCCGCCGCGCCCAGGCCGCGACCGAGGGCAAACTCCGCGGCATCGGCATCACCACCTTCCTCGAAGCCTCCGCCGGCGCCGTCCCCATCAAGGAACAGGTCGAACTCCGCGTCTCCGGCGAGGGCCGCGTCACCCTCTACGCCGCCGCCAATGCCACCGGCCAGGGTCTCGCCACCACCTTCGCCCGCATCGTCACAAGCGAACTCGGCATCCCCGACGACAAGCTCGACATCCGCCTGAGCGACCCGGACGGCCCCCGCCTCTCCGGCGCCGGCGCCATCGGCTCACGCGCCGGCATCGTCTACGGCTCCGGCACTACGCTGGCCGCCCGCGAGGTGCGCCGCAAAGGCATCGACCTCGCCGCCGAAGCGCTGGAAGCCAGCCCCGGCGACATCGAATTCGCCAACGGCACCTTCTCCATCACCGGCACTGATCGCCGCATTGATCTCTTCACCCTGGCCGCGCAACACCCCACAGTGCTGGACTCCATCGGCGAGCCCAGCTTCGGCGCCAGCTTCCCCGGCGGCGCCCATATCGCCGAGGTCGAGATCGACCGCGATACCGGCACGCTCACCCTGCTCCGCTACATCGCCGTCGATGATTGCGGCCACGCCATCGAACCCATGCTCGTGCATGGCCAGATCGTCGGCGGCATCGTCCAGGGGATCGGCCAGGCGCTCGGCGAGCACATCATCTACGACGAAAACGGCCAGCTCCTGGCGGCGAGTTTCATGGACTACACCATGCCGCGCGCCGACCAGTTCCCCGCTTTCGAACTGCACGACCACAACATCCCGTCACCGAACAATATGCTCGGCGCCAAGGGTGTCGGTGAAGCAGGCACCACCGGCGGCCTGTCCACCATCATCAGCGCCGTGCACGACGCGCTGCGCCCCGCCGGCATCACCGGCCTCGACATGCCCTACTCACCCTCCCGCATCTGGGAGGCGCTCAACGGGGCGGCCCTCCGCGGGGCGGCCTGACTGGCGGCGGGCGTTCACATCCCCGCCGTATCCGCCCTCGACCATCCGGATTTTCCGGTCTAGCGTTGTCCCGGATCAATGCGCCAAAGACGCGCTTCCGGGGAAACGCATAAATGACCAGCAAACACGCCACCGCCGCGCTGCGCACACTTGCCGGCGCGTTCCTGCTCACGACCCCCCTTGCCGCTCCCGCGCGGGCCGCCGAATACAGCGTCGCCATCTTGCAGTCACTGACCGGGCCGGCTGCCTCCATCGGTGGCGCGATGCGCGACGGCGCGCTGATCGCCATTGAGGAAGCCAATGCCTCCGGCGTGCTGGGTTCCAACAAACTCAAAGCCGTCGTCGAGGATGACGCCAGCGATCGCGGCCAGGCAGTGACGCAGATCAACCGCTTCGCCAACGACCCGGCCACGCTCTTTGTCCTTGGCCCGACCAGCGGCGCCGTCGCACTGGCCGGCCTCGTCGCCGCCAACCAAGGCAAGGTCGCAGCCGGTACGCTGATGAACGCGATTGATGACGTCAATGGCACCGGCCCCTGGGCCTTCTCCATGACCCAGCCAGGCGCCATCACCGCCCCCTATCTCGGCCGCTATGCCGCCGAGACCCTGAAAGTAAAATCCTGCGCCGCCGTCGGGCTGAATGACAATCCGGCATCGATGTCCACCCAGAAGGCCATCGAAGACGACATGACCACGCGCGGCGCCAAAGTCGTCTCGCATGACTGGGTCAAGCGCACCGACACTGATTTTTCCGCCATCGCCACCAAGGTCGCGGCAATGAAGGACATCGATTGCGTCTTCATCGCCAACTATGCTCCGCAAGGCGCCAATCTGGTGAGCCAGCTTCGCACCGCCGGGCTCGCCCCCAATATCAAGCTCATGGGCTATAACGCTCTGGCCTCGCCGGATTTCATCAAGATCGGCGGTGCGGCAGTCGAAGGCTTCTACATGATCGCCGACTGGCTGCCAGGCGGGGTCAACGAAGCCGGCCGCGCCTTCTCCGCCAAGGTGCAGGCGCGGACCGGCAGCCCACCCGATTTCTGGGCCGCGGTTGGCTACAGCCACATGCTGGTGGCCATCAATGCCATCCGCAATGCCGGACCCTCGCCCACGCGCGAAGCCGTCCGCGACGCATTGACCCATAAAACCAAGGACGTTCCAGTCATCATCGGCGATCGCGGCACCTATACCATCGACGAAAACAGGGTCGCGCATTACGGCATGGCCGTACTGATGGTGAAGGGGGGCCAGTTCGTCCCAGCACCAAAATAGCCGCACCGAATGAGCCACGCCGAACGGGCCATGTGTGATCGCCCCAGGCGCCGATTCCGGGCCAAACAACAACCACGGCAAAAGGCTGCGTGCAGATGAAACTCGATCCGGAAATCGCCAAGGCGCTGGAAAACCCCGAGCTGCAACGCTTCTTCACGACCATGCGATTTGACTCGCCCGAATCTCTCGCCGAGCTCCGCACGCTTCGCAACGCACGCGCCGCCGAACTCACCAACACCATCGACCGCACCGGCGTCATCACCGAAACCCGCACCATCGACGGTCCCGCTGGCCCGATGGAATTGCGTATCCACCGTCCGAAAAACTCCAGCGGCAACCTGCCCTGTCTCTATTTCGTCCATGGCGGCGGCATGGTGATCGGCTCGCCCCTGCAGGACGACGCCATGCATGTGGACTATGTCCGCACGCTGGGCTGCATCGGCGTCTCGCCACGCTACCGTCTGGCTCCCGAATTCCCCGCCCCCGCCGCCGCCGAAGATTGCGCCGCCGGCCTCGCCTGGGTCGCCACCCATACAGCCGAACTCGGCATCGACCCCAACCGCATCGCCCTGGGCGGAAGCAGCGGCGGCGCCGGCATCGCGGCGTCGACCGCCCTGATGGCACGCGATCGCGGCACGAAATTCTCCTTCCAGTTCCTCATCTATCCGCAACTCGATGACCGCCATATCACGCCATCGGCCAAATCGGACTGGATCGGCTGGACGCGCGAGGTCAATATCCAGGCCTGGAAATGCGTCCTCGGCGACCGCTTCGGCACCGACCGCGTCACCGGCTACGACGCCGCCGCTCGCGCGCCCGATCTCTCCGGCCTGCCCCCCACCTATATCGACAGCTCCGAACAGGAAGTCTTCCGCGACGAGGACATCATCTACGCCTCGCGCCTGCTCGCGTCCGGTGTGAATACCGAGTTGCATATCTGGCCCGGCACCATCCACGGCTTCGACCTCTTCGCCCCCAATGCGACAATCTCCAAACAGGCAATGGCAACCCGCAAAGAGGCGCTGCGCCGCGCCTGGGCGCTACCCGCCTGAGGCGAGCGTGGGGGCGGCAACAAGACGCCGCCGCCCGCGCCGGATCATGACGTAGAGCGCACCGCCCAACGCCACATCGGCGAGCCCCATCACCGCCAGCGTGTGCACCAGCGTGTTGGCGCCGAACGCATCGGCGAACATTGTCCCTGCCGCCGGTGCGATGGCCTGCGCAATCAGCGCCGAGACCGCCAGCCGCCCCATCAGCACCGCGTACCCCGTCGGCCCAAACAGCGCGAGCGGCAGCGTTCCCTTGGCAATCGAGATCAACCCATTCCCTGCCCCGTAACTCAGCAAGGCCAGCGCCGGCCAACCCACTCCGGCGCCGAGCAAAATCATCCCCAGCGCGACCGTCGCCAGCGCCACCAGCATCGTCCAGATCGGGTGATGCCGCGTGCCCAGCAGCATGTCGATAATCCGCGCCCCCACCTGCGCCGGCCCGATTAACGTGCCCAGCGCCACGGCACTCGCCAAGTCCACGCCCATGCCACCCAACAGCCGCACGAAATGCACCGAGACGATGCCCGAAATGAGCGCCACCACGGTGAGCAACACGCCGAGCAGGATCAGCATGCTCCGCGTGCCAACCGGCGGATGCACCACCACGCTCGCCCGCCCCGCCGGCTCACTGCCCGCTTCGAAATTCCGCCGCGGCAGCATGACAAGATACAAAGGCAGCGCCACCGCCAGGTTCAGCACCGCCCAGGCCACACAGGTCCACCGCCAGCCCAGCAACTCCACCAGCGCCATATTCGCCGGCCAGGAAATCGTGCTCGCAAACCCGCCAATCAATGTCAGCCGCGTAATCGCCACCCGCGCCGCCGATCCATAGGCAGCACCCAACGTCGCAAAGGAGGCGTCATACAAGCCGCCCCCCATGCCGAACCCCATCACCGTCCAACCAGCCAGATAAACCGGCACAGACGGTGCTGCCGCCATCACCAGCAGACCCAGCGCAATCAACACCGCACTGCACGCCATCACCGGCCGCCCGCCATGACGCTGGATCAGCACGCCCACCCGCGCGGACACGACCCCCGCCACCAGCATGCCGACCGACAGCCCGGCCATCACCCAGACGGCTGGCCATCCCTCCTCGGCCGCAATCGGGGCCGCCAGAATCGCCGGCAAATACAGCGAAGACCCGTAGCCAATGAGCTGGCTGATCCCGAGCGAGACAACCACGCCCAATTGCGCCAGCCCCGCGCGCTTTGCATCCGTCCGTTCCGTCATGCCGGAACCCTGCGGTCCATCACCGCATGGGTCAACCTCACGCCCATGCAATCCACCCACACGCGCACGCGCATTTTCCTTGCACGCCGCATCGCGCGAGGCTT
>CANJOG010000041.1 GCA_947475475.1 Acetobacteraceae bacterium | reverse complement strand
GCTGGGTGTGATGGGCGGGTTCATTGTCGGCACGGTGAAGCTTGGCTTCTCGGCGCCGCTTTATCTTCGCAATACGCTGGATTTCATGCAGACCATGGATGTGGTCTCGGGCCTGGCCAAGGCGGCGGTGTTCGGCTTCCTGATTGCGCTGATGGGCTGCTATCACGGCTTCCGCTCCAAGGGCGGCGCGCAGGGTGTGGGTGCGGCAACGACCATGGCGGTCGTGCTGGCCTCGATCCTGATCCTGGCCTTCGATTACATCCTCACTGAAATCTTTTTCGCGCGATGAGTGATCTCCCGACAAAAGCTCCCGTGGCGAAAATCCGCATTCGCGGCCTGACCAAGCGCTTTGGCGACAAGCTGGTGCTGGACGGGATCGATCTCGATGTGGCGCCGGGCACCTCGATGGTGGTGATTGGCGGGTCGGGCAGCGGCAAGTCGGTGCTGATCAAATGTATCCTCGGCCTGATCGAGCCCGATGCAGGTTCGATCGAGATCGATGGGCAGAATGTGCTCGCCCTGCCGTCGCGTGAGCGCGAGGAGGTGCGGGCGCATATCGGCATGCTGTTCCAGAATGGCGCGCTGTTCGACAGCCTGCCGGTCTGGGAAAATGTCGCCTTCGCCCTGCTGGCCAAAGGCAAGCTCAGCCGTGCCGCCGCGCGTGCCAAGGCGGTCGAGGTGCTGGCCCAGGTGGGGCTGGCAGAGACGGTCGGCGCGCTGCATCCGGCGGAACTCTCGGGCGGCATGCAGAAGCGTGTGGCGCTCGCCCGCGCGATTGCGGCAAGGCCGGATATATTGTTCTTCGACGAGCCGACGACGGGGCTTGATCCGATCATGGGCGCGGTGATTGACGGGCTGATTGTCGAATGCGTGCGCGGCCTCGGTAGCACCGCGATTGCGATCACCCATGACATGGCGAGTGCCAAGCGTATCGGCGACCGGGCGGCGATGCTGTTCAAGGGCCGGATCGTCTGGCAGGGCCAGGCGGTGGAGCTGATGAATAGCGGCAATGACATGGTGGACCAGTTCACCCATGGGCGGCGCGAAGGCCCGATCCAGATGGAATTGCGGCGGTAGCGGCTGGGCTCACTAATGTTTGGAGCATACGTGCTCCAGCGGACTGATTTGCTTACTCTTTAGAAATCATCGTCTGCGATCCTGACGGCCCAAACCAGGTGAGGTCGTCATGCGTCTGAATGAGCCGATCGTCGATCGCGAGGTCGAAGTCCCCGCTGATGCGCCACTGATCTCCCGCACTGATCTGGGCGGCAAGATCCTGCTGGCGAACGAGAGCTTTGTGAATGTGAGCGGCTTTTCCGAGGAAGAGCTGGTCGGCACGCCGCATAATCTGGTACGCCATCCGCATATGCCGAAAGAGGCATTTGCAGATCTCTGGCAGACCATCAAGGACGGGCGCCTCTGGGACGGGCTGGTGAAGAACCGGGCCAAGGATGGACGATTCTACTGGGTTCGCGCCAATGTCTTGCCAGTGGTCGAAGGTGGCGAACTGACGGGCTTTGTCTCCATCCGCACACGCCCGGCGCGTGCGGAAGTGGCACAGGCCGAGCGCGCTTATGCCGCGATCCGGGCTGGCAACGGCGCGCGCTACCGGCTGGTGGATGGGGCTCTGACGCGGCGGGACCTGGCCCATCGGGTAGCTGATTTTCTTGGTGGTCTGTCCGGACGGATGGCAATTGCCGGTTTCGTCGCCGTCATGCTGGCGGTGTTGCTCGGCCTGTCCGGGCTGAGCGGCATGCGGGCGGGCATCGATAATCTTCTGGAAGTGCAGCACGATCATCTCGGCCCGGCCATCGAGCTTGGCACGGCCATGCGCGGCATTGATGCGGCGTCCGGCCAAGCCACGTCGCTGGCGCTGGATATGCGCCGCGGCGGCGATATGGCGACAAAGATGATGGCGCGCGAGCAGGCCATCACGGCGGCGCTCGGTGTCGCTGACAGCGCCTGGGCCCGCTACCTGCCCACCGCGATCTCGCCGGAGGAACAGTTCCAGGCCCGCGCCTTTGAGGCGGCGCGCGCGGCTTTCAGTGCCGACGGTCTGGAAAAGATGCTGGATGCCGCGCGCAAATCAGATATTGACGCGCTGGAGAGGCTGGCTTTGACGAGCCTGCCGGACAGGGCGGCAACGGTCCACGATGTGCTGCAAAAGATTCTCGATATGCAGATAGCCGATGGCGCCGAGGCGGTTATCGAGGCCCGTGGGGCGATGGATAGCCGTATCCTGCAAATCGCGATTATCGCGGTGGTGGGATTGGGATTGCTGGCGGTGAGCAGCATTCTGCTGGCGCGCGCGTTGCACGGCGGGTTAGGCCGGCTGGAAGAGCATCTGGACGCGATCTCACGGGGCCAGATTAGCGAAACAATCGAAACGCCGGCATTGCGGGATTTTCGCCGCATCGCCGTGCTAATGCGCACCGTGCGGAGCAGGCTTTCCTATGGAGAACACGAGCGGGCGATGCTGGATGTGCGCACGTCCGAGTCGCGGCGGCAGGCGATTCGCTCGATGGCCGAACGGATCGAATCGGAAGCCGGCACGGTGGTCAGGCGGGTTGCGGACAGCACCGAGGCCATGGCCAATGAGGCGAGCGAAATGGAAAGCGTGGCCGGGCGGGTGAGCTTCCATGCCGAAGCGGTGGCGTCGGCGGCCTCCATTGCGCTGGCCAATGCCCAGCTTGTCTCGGCGGCGGGGGAGGAACTCGCAGCGTCGATCCGCGAGGTTTCGGCCCAGGTTGGCCATGCCAGCGACGTGGCGCGGGTGGCCGCCAATTCCAGTGCCGATGCGCAGGCGAGCATCCGCTCGCTCTCCGATCAGACCGGCAAGATCGGCGAGGTCGTGGATCTGATCGCCAATATCGCGGCGCAGACCAATCTGCTGGCGCTGAATGCAACCATCGAGGCGGCGCGGGCCGGAGAGGCAGGGCGCGGCTTTGCGGTGGTGGCCAGCGAGGTCAAGCAGCTGGCGGCGCAGACCGCGCGCGCGACGGACGAGATTTCACGCCAGATCGGCGCGGTGCAGGAAGCGACGGTTGGTGCTGTGCGGTCGGTCTCGGGCATAGCCGAGACCATCGAGGAGGTGGCGCGGGTTTCCGTCTCTGTGGCTGCCGCGATCGAGCAGCAGACCGCGGCGACGCAAGAGATTGCCCGCAACATCACCGAAAGCGGACAGGCGGTGCAGGAAGTGACGGAGCGGATGGCGCAGGTCTCCGCCGATGCGGTCGAGGCTGGGCGGCGTGCGTCGGAGCTGCGGAGCGCGGTACAGGCGGTGTCGGGCGAGGTGGCAGCGATGCGCGGTGCGGTGGTGCATACGGTGCGCACGGCGACAGGCGATGCTGATCGCCGGCGGGCCGTGCGTGTGCAGATCGATGAGCCCTGCGCCATCGAAATCGGCGCCTTCGGCACGCGGCGCGAGGCGCGGGTGGGCAATCTCTCATCGCACGGGGCGGCGATCATCAAGATCGAGGGCAAAGGTATGCGCGCGGGAGAGCATGGCACTCTGTTGCTGACGCGGCATGGCAATGCGCGCTGCTCGTTTATGATCCGCGGCGTGTCCCCCGATGGGCTGAACGTGGAATTCGATACATCGCTGGTCGATCCGAATTTCAGCCGGGCGCTGGAGCGTCTGCTCGGGCCGGAGCCTGGCGGGCAGCAGGAGGCGGCTTAGCCGGGCACACCCTTGCTGGTCGAGTATTCGAAATGCAGCGCCTCGCCCGGATGCACGATCGGATGGATGGCATGGCAGGCCATGGCGGCCTCCGAGAAGCCCTGCAGGATCAGCTTGAGCTTGCCGGGATAGGTGGCGACATCGCCGATGGCGAAAATGCCCGGCGTGCTGGTCTGGCAGGTGGCGGCATCGACGCGCAGGTGGCTGCGTTCGAGGTCGAGGCCCCAGCCGGCGATGGGGCCGAGATCCATGGACAGGCCGAAGAAGGGCAGCAGGATATCGGCTTGCAGCATGCGGGTCTCGCCAGACAGCGTGGCGACTTCCACGCCGGTCAGCTGGCCTGCGTCGCCGCGCAGGCCGGAGAGCTGGTAGGGGATGACCATGTCGATCTCGCCGGCTGCCGCTGCGGCATCGAGCTGGGCGGCGGTCTCCGGGGCGGCGCGGAATTTCGGGCGGCGATGGACCACCATGACGCGGGCGGCGATGTCCTTCAGCGCCAGCGCCCAGTCGACCGCCGAATCGCCGCCGCCGGCGATGACGACGCGCTTGCCGCGCAGATCCTCGCGGCGGCGGACGTAATATTGCACCGTGCCGCTGGACTCGAAGGCCTCAAGCCCGTCGAGCGGGGGGCGGTTGGGGCCGAAGGCACCAGCGCCGGCGGCGATCAGGACCGCCTTGGCGCGGATGGTGTCGCCCTTGTCGGTGGTGAGCTTGAAATCGCCCGGCGTGCCGGACAGGGTTTCCACCCGGCGGCCGAACAGGCGCGGCGCCGCGAAGGGGGCGATCTGTTCTTCAAGCTGGCTGATCAGCGCACCGGCGGCGATCGCGGGATGAGCGGGGATGTCGTAGATAGGCTTTTCCGGATAGAGCGCGGTGCATTGCCCGCCGGCCTCGCCCAGCGCATCGATCAGCACCGAGGTCATGCGCAGCATGCCGGCTTCAAAGACGGCGAACATGCCGACGGGGCCGGCGCCGATGATGGCGATATCGGTGGTGATATTCTGGGTCATGGAGTGCCGCATAGCGCGTTTTGGCGCGGGCGGAAATCGGGGGAAACCTTTGGGGTCCGCCCCGGCCCGGGGACGTCAAGAGTCCGTTGGGCCCATGGACTTGATGAGTTCGAAGACGCGCTTGCGCACGGACGGTTCGGTGATGCGGTAATAGGCGCGCACCAGTTCCAGCGTTTCGCGCCGGTTCATCGAGTCGTCCTGGCCGAAGGCGTCCTGCGATTCGGCAAAACCGGCCAGGGCGCGGCGATGGCCGGTGCTGACGCCGGACATGCCATCCGGCATATCGTCGAAAAAGAAGCTGATCGGGACGTCGAGCACGCGTGAGAGATCAAACAGGCGCGAGGCGCCAACACGGTTCACGCCGCGCTCGTATTTCTGGACCTGCTGGAAGGTCAGGCCGAGAGCTTCGCCGAGCCGTTCCTGGGACATGCCGAGGAGGGTGCGGCGGAGCCGGATACGCGTGCCGACATGCACGTCGATCGGGCTGGGACGGCTTTCCTTATCGGCATCAGCCGCTGCCATCGCGACGCTCCTATGGTATCTGAAGACCGGCAGCGTGACGTCCGCCGGCCAATGAGGCACTTGGGGACAAGTAAGCGATACAACCGCAAATTGTCAACGGAGTTTTAATTTTCGCCCGAAATGTTTCAAAATTGAGACTAGTGTAGTTTATATTGACGGATTGCGGGAGTTGCGTGCGTCCGTCTGCGCGCTCCGGCCAGGCCGGCGAGCAGACTGCCCAACCCAAGCGCGAGCGGCACTGCGAGGCCGAGCTGGCTGAACATGGTTGGCGTCAGGGCGCCCGGAAGATCAAGCGCCAGCGTGCCGCGCTCCTGCATGCCGAGGCGGCCGATTTCCTGGCCGAAGCCATCGAACCCGGCGGAGATACCAGTATTGGCCGCGCGCAGCAGCGGGAGGCCCTCTTCGACCGCGCGCAGGCGTGATGCGGCGAGGTGCTGGCGCGGGCCGGAGGAATTGCCGAACCAGGAATCGTTGGTGATGTTGACCATCATGGCCGGCCGGTCGGCACGGTCGATCACTTGGCCGGGGAAGATCGCCTCGTAGCAGATCAGCGCGGCGAAGGCGGGCAGGCCGGGCAGGTGGAGCGTGCGCGGCCCAGGGCCGGGCGCGAAGCCGCCGCCGGGGACAATCTGGAGCGGCAGCCAGCTCGGCTCGAACTCGCCGAAGGGCACCAGATGCCATTTGTCATAGATGGCGGCGGGCGGGCCGGCGCCATTCAGTGCGATCAGGGAATTAAAAGGCCGGCGATCGGCATCGACCCGCACGCCGCCAATCAGACCGGGCAGGCCCTGGGCCGCGTCGTCAATAGCGGCGCGGGCATTGGCGTCGCGGTCGAGCAGAAAGGGGCTGGCGGATTCCGGCCAGATGACGACGCCGGGCTTGCCCGCCAGCGCATCCACGGCGCGGCGCGTGAGGTCCAGGTGGATACGGAAATCCTGCTCATAGGCGGCCTGGTCGAATTTCCGCCCCTGCACGATATTGCCTTGCACCAGCACGGCGGTGATGCCGGGCGGGTTGGGTGGATCGGCCCGGAGGCGCGTCAGACCGAGCCCGCCCCAGGCCAGCAGGAGAGCCGCCCCGGCGGCAAGGCCGCGCCATCCGAATACGGGCATGGCGGCCAGCAACAGGGTGGCGAGGGTCAGGCCATGCACGCCAACCCAGGCGGCGGGCTGGATGAAGATATCACCCACCGGGCCGGGGATGGCCCAGTCCGCCCCCCAGGGATTCCAGGGGAAGCCGGTGAAGACGAATTGCCGCGCCAGATCGGCCAGCACCCAGGCGCCGGCAAGCGCAAAAACGCGCGGCCAGCCGCGCGGGGCGAGCCGCGCGGTCCAGCAGGTGGCGGCGATGAAAACCGCCAGCACGGCAGCGAGCGCCGGGACGGCAAGGGGCACCATCCACCAGAATTTCTCCGCCTCGAAGAGGATCGCCTCGGTGATCCAGTAGAGGCCGGGGACATGGTGGCCGAAGCCGAACCAGAAGCCGCGCCGGGCCGCCATCCGCCGGTTTGGTGTGCCGTCCAGCAGAGCGAGCAGGCCCGGCACGGCAAGCAGAAGGGCGGGGAGCAGGTGCAAAGGCGGCAGAGCCAGGGCCGAGAGCGCACCAAGTCCGGCCGAAGCAAGGTCGGCACGGGCGCCGCGCAGGGTTCTCAGCCAGGCAAAGGCGTGGCGGATGTGCATGCGGCCCCGATTGATGCCGTCAGGTGCGGGATAGCTTAATCGAGCGCGTCGCGGAGCTGGCGCTCATAATGGCGGTAGTATTTGTCGGTCACGAGGTCGGTCTTGACCACGACCGCGACGTCGATGGTGTTGAATTGTTCATCGATCACCGCGCCATCGCCGACGAAGCCGCCGAGGCGGAGATAGCCCTTGATCAGCGGCGGGAGTTGCATGATGGCACGGCGTGGGTCGATGTTGGCCGGGTCGGTGCGCTGCATGCTGACATAGCGGTCCGCCAGGGCACGGGGGCGCACCTCGGGTGGGGCCAGGTGGTTCTGGTAGAGATAGGTCAGCTCGGTGGCGACCGCGTCTGGATTGGTACCGGGCAGGCTGGCGCAGCCGAACATCAGATCGATCTGGTTGCTGAACACATAGGCGGCGATGCCCTGCCACAGAAACTGCATGACATTGCGGGTTCGGTGGCCCGAATCGACGCAGGAGCGGCCGAGCTCCAACAGCTTGCCGGGGAATTGCTCGAGCTGGGAGATGTCGTATTCGTCGGCGGTGTAAAACCGGCCAATCTTGCGCGCCCCCTCCACCTGGATCAGCCGGTAGGTGCCAACCACGCCTTCCGGGCCGGAGCCGATCGTGTTGTCGATCACCAGCATGTGGTCGGCGACATCGTCATAGGCATCGCGGTCCCGCCTGGCGGCGGCGGCTTCCGGTTCCGGGGTGGCGCCCATTTCATCATAGAAGACGCGGTAGCGCAGCGCCTGGACTGCATCGAGTTCGGCTGCGCTGTCGGCAATGCGGAGGCTGAGATTGCTGGAGCGGAGTTCGCCCACGCCGCGGCCGAATTTGCCGACAGGCTTCTCGGAGTCAGAGCCGGCGCCGGAGCCACCGAAATGCGGCGCGTGGGTGGGTTTGTCGGCGGTCACGTTGGGCTCCCGTCGGGCTCAGCCGGGCGATGCTGCCGGCGTCCGCGTAGCTGGACGCCGCGGCGCCGGGCGAAGATCTGCAAGCGGATGGAGACGGGTTCGAAGCCGAGACGCTCAGCGATGATGTCGATCAGCGCCTCGTGCTCAGCATCCTCGAATTCGATCACCTTGCCGCTATCGATATCGATCAGGTGATGGTGATGCCCGTGCTCGGTGGCTTCGTAGCGGGCGCGGCCGCCGCCGAAATCGCGGCGTTCGAGGATACCGTTTTCCTCGAACAGGCGCACGGTGCGATAGACCGTGGCGATCGAGATCCGGTCATCGAGGGAAGCGGCGCGGCGGTAGAGTTCCTCGACATCGGGGTGGTCGGCCGCATCGGACAGAACGCGGGCGATGACACGGCGCTGGCCGGTCATTTTCAGCCCTCGTTCGATGCATAGCCGCTCGATCCGGGATTCCATGCTGTCCTGCGGGAGGCTTTCCTGAATGGTGGCCTGAATACCGGCTTCAGGGGGCAAGACCGACCCGTCCCTGCAATCGCGCAAGCGGGCGGCAGTGCGCGTCCTTGCCCCGGCGCGCCCCAGGTTCTGGGGTAGCCGATCCGGACGCATCCTGTCCAATCGGCTGTGCGGTGCAGCGCGTGTAATCGCTCAGCGCTCGACGCGCGCCTTGGTGCCAAGGCCGATTTTTTTGGCCAGCGACGAGCGGTGGCGGGCATAATTGGGGGCGACCATCGGATAATCCGGTGGCAGGCCCCAGCGGTCACGGTATTGCTCAGGGGTCATGTTGTAGGCTGCCTTGAGATGGCGCTTCAGCATTTTCAGCTTTTTGCCGTCTTCAAGGCAGACGATGAATTCGGGATAGACCGACTTCTTGACCGCAACGGCGGGCTGCGGACGGTCCGCGGGGGAGGGGGCGACGTCACGGCCGACGCTGGCCAGGGCACGATGCACCTCGTGGATCAGCGCAGGAAGCTCGCTCGCCGCAACTTCGTTCTTGGCGACATGGGCGGAGACGATCTGGGCGGTGAGCGCCAGTATGTCCGAGCTGGGCTGGTCGGCCATGTGTAGGTCCTTGGCATGGAAAGCGGTGCGCGCCGGTGCGACCGGATGGAATTTCGTAAGTCAAACAAGTCGTCGTATAGGTCCGTGGATGGTCATCCGCAATGCAGATTCCAATTATCCACAGGCTCGACAGTCGAACTCAAGTCAAACCGGGGACATAATGCCAGGTGACAAGGCGGATGCGGGGGGCGGGATGGTCCAGGATTGGCGGGCGGATGCGGCGATCGACATCACGGCCGAGCGCTGCCCGATGACGTTTGTGCGCACCCGGATCGCGCTGGACCGGCTGGCACCTGGCGGGCGGCTGAGCGTGACGCTGCGTGGCGAGGAGCCGCTGCGCAATGTGCCGCGCTCGGCCGAGGCGCTGGGGCATCGGGTGGTGGCGCGGCGCGAGGCGGCGGACGGGGTGGTGGAGTTGCTCATCGAGCGCGCCCGCTGAACTGCGGGGTTGACCAAGCCGCGCCTGCGGCGGAAAAACCGCGCCATGCAGCGCATCTTCTCCGGTATCCAGCCCTCGGGCATTCCCACTCTCGGCAATTATCTTGGCGCCATCCGCAATTGGGTGGCGTTGCAGGATAATCACGAGTGCCTCTGGTGCGTGGTCGATCTGCACGCCATCACCGTCTGGCAGGAGCCGGCGGAACTGGCGCGCCAAACCCGTGAGATGGCGGCGACGCTGATTGCCTGCGGGGTCGATCCGCAAAAGCATATCCTGTTCGCGCAATCCTCGGTCTCGGCCCATGCTCGGCTGGCCTGGATCTTCAACTGCGTGGCGCGGCTCGGCTGGCTGAACCGGATGACGCAATTCAAGGACAAGGCCGGCAAGGATCGCGAGAACGCATCCGCCGGGCTGTATGTCTATCCGAACCTGATGGCGGCCGATATCCACGCCTATAAGGCGACGCGGGTGCCGGTGGGCGATGACCAGAAGCAGCATCTGGAGCTGGCCAACGACATCGCGCAGAAGTTCAACCATGATTATGGCATCGAGTTCTTCCCGAATATCGAGCCGCTGATCATGGGGCCGGCGGCGCGAGTGATGAGCCTGCGTGATGGCACCAAGAAGATGTCGAAATCCGATCCGTCGGATCAGAGCCGCATCAACCTGACCGACGATGCCGATACCATCGCGCTGAAGGTGCGCCGCGCGAAGACCGATCCGGAGCCGTTGCCGTCGGACGTGGACGGGCTGGAGCATCGGCCGGAAGCGCGCAATCTGATCGGCATTTATGCGGCGCTGTCGGACACCGATCATGCCGGGGTACTGCGTGAGCATGGCGGCAAGGGGTTTGGCGATTTCAAGCGTTCTCTGTCGGACCTGATGGTGGCCAAGCTGGCGCCGATCGCCGCCGAAACCACGCGCCTGCTGGCCGATCCGGCGACGCTGGACGGGTTGCTGCGCGAGGGCGGCAGGCGGGCATCGGCGATTGCCGAACCGATCGTCGATGAGGCGGAAAAGCTGGTCGGCTTCCTGAAATTCT
>CANJOG010000040.1 GCA_947475475.1 Acetobacteraceae bacterium | reverse complement strand
GTTTTCGCCGAGAAGATCGATCAGCCGGTCCGCCCAGCGATCCATCAGCCCGCCGGCAGGGCCGGCCACGAGCAATGTCGCGCCATCCAGTGCCGCCACCTGTTCAGCCATGGCGGCGCGCGCGGCGAAAGGTGCCGCCGCGGCCAGACCAGCTTTGAGGAAAGCGCGCCGTGAACCCGGCGCAGGCGAGGCAGGCATGTTGTCGGCTCCCACCCCGGCGCGGAGAGCGGCTCCGTCGGGGCAATCTGCTCCGGGCGTCAAACCCCAGCCCGATCGCATGCGCTGAGGCATGCGCGATTGGGGAGGCAGCCCACCGATTGATGCCAGCTTGTGGGGCGAGCGGCGGCCGCTTGTCAAACCTGACGCGGGATGGTGGTGCCTGAAGCGGTCCGGCCGAGGCTATTCGTCGTAGCTGACCAGTGCCTCGAAGGGCACGTCCAGTCGCTTGCGGCCTTCCAGAAAGCGCAGTTCGATCAGCGCCGCGGCGGCCGGAACCTCGGCGCCGACCTTGCGCAGCAGCTCGATGCCAGCCGCCATGGTGCCGCCGGTGGCCAGCAGATCGTCCACGACAACCACGCGCTGGCCGGGGATGACCGCATCGGCCTGCACCTCGACCCGGTCGTTGCCGTATTCGAGCGCATAATCCAGCCCGATCGTCTGGCCGGGCAGCTTGCGCGGCTTGCGGATCATGATGAAGCCGCAGCCCAGCTTGAGCGCCAACGGGGCCGCCATCAGGAAGCCGCGACTCTCGACGCCGGCGATCAGATCCGGCTGATAGGCCCGCACGCAGCGCGCCAAGCGCCCCATGGCGACCTGCCAGGCATCGGGATGCCGCAGCAGCGTCGAGATATCGTAGAAAAGAATGCCCGGCTTGGGGAAATCGGGGATGGAGCGGATATGATCCTTGAGATCCATGGCGCGCGTTTACCCTGTCTTTCGGAATTGGCGGAAGCCGAGCGCCGGGGGAGGACCGGCGGCGCCGCAGGGTGTAGAACGCGCCCGGCCTTGCCGCAATCGGTCCGGTCAAGGAAGTGTTTGGCCCAGGAGTGCCCTCCGCCGTGACCCGCTCGCGCCTTGCCACAATCGCCGGCCTGATCTTCGTCACCGTCTATTTCGCGGCGGTGCTGATCCTGGCCGATGCGCTCTCACCCATGCATTGGGCGGTGCAGTTCGCCTATTTCGTGGTGGCGGGCATTGCCTGGGTCTGGCCGGTGCTGCTGCTGATCAAATGGGCAGTTAAACAGCCGGTCTGACTCTCAGAACGCCTTCGGCCGGAACCAGTCGGCGGCTAGTGCGCCGATCGCACCCAGGAGCATCAGCCCAACAATGGGCTTGAATGTTCCATCGGCCAGCATGCCAGCGGCCAGCGCCGCCAGCCCGCCCATGCCGAACTGGATCAGCCCGAACAACGCCGAGGCAATGCCCGCATTCGCGGCATGGCGTGTCAGCGCCCCGGCTGTGGCGTTCGGGCTGGCCATGCCATGGCAAAAAGCCGTGCTGCAGAGTGGCGGGATCAGCAGCCAGAGCCCGGCGCCCGTCCACACCGCCACCGCGACCAGCAGCACGCCCGGCAGCAGCATCCGCACTGCAATATGTAGCATGCGATGGACGCCGATACTGCCGATCAGCCGCGCATTGAGCTGCGAACCGATAATGAAACTGGCCGCCACCCCGCCCGAGACCACTCCGAACACGCCCGGCCGCATGCCGAAACCGGTGGCAAAGGCAGAGGGTGCGCCGCTCAGACAGGCGAACAGGCTGAAGAACATCGTCCCCGTCGTTGCCGCATGCAGCAGAAACACCCGGTCGCGCAGCACATGGCTCACCCGGGCGAGGAAGCTCGCCAGTGCAATGGCGTGCCGCTTCTCCCGCGCCAGCGTGTCCGGTAGCAGGATGAACACCAGCACCGCGCAGACCAGCCCATAGACAGCACTCAGCCAGAAGATCACCCGCCAGCTCCAGAATTCGGTGACCAGACCGCCGAGCGATGGGGCCACGATCGGCGCCACCCCCATAATCAGCATCATGCGCGAGAGAATCCGCGCCGCTTCATTGCCCTCGCTGACATCGCGGACCATGGCGCGCGGAATGACCATCCCCGCCGCCCCGGCCATCGCCGCAAGCACGCGAAAGGCGCTCAGGCTGGCCATATCCGGCGCCAGTGCGCAGCCGGCGGAAGCCGCGGCATAGAGCAGGTTAGCGACCACCAGCGGTGCGCGCCGGCCGAACCGGTCTGACAGCACGCCGTGCATGAGCTGTCCAAAACCGAGCCCGATGAACCAGGCCGCCAGGGTCGCCTGCGCGCTGCCCGGCCCGGAGCCGAATTCGGCCTCGATGACGGGGAAGGCGGGCAGATACACATCGGTCGAGAGCGGCCCGACGGCGATGATGGCGGCGAGCAGGAACTGGATGCCAAAGGTGAAGCGCATCGTCGCTGTGTGGCAAACCGGCGGGGCGCGGCGAAGCCACCGGGGCGAATGGCAGCCACGCGCGCCGGCGCCGGATACGTCTTTCCCCGTCTTTTCCCACGCTGTTGGGCACGGCAAGATGGCGCCCAAGCAAGCCCGGCATTGGACCGGGCGGCGGCTCGTTGCGCCGCATCAGGGAGAACGGCCTTGGACAATCCTGGCATCGCTACCATTCTGCCCGAGTTGAATGCATTGCTCGGCAGCCGCGTGACCACGTCGGCCAGCGAGCGCGAGCATCACGCGCATGGCGAATCCTACCATCGCTCCCCGCCGCCCGATGCCGTCTGCTACCCGGAATCGACCGACGATGTGGTCGCCATCGTCAAGCTCTGCGCCCGCCATCGTGTGCCGCTGATCCCCTTTGGCGCCGGCTCCTCGCTGGAGGGCCATGTCGATGCGGTGCGCGGCGGCATCAGCATGGATATGCGGCTGATGAACAAGATCCTCGCCGTCAACGCCGATGATCTCGACGCCACCGTCCAGGCCGGGGTGACGCGCAAGACCCTGAACGCTCATCTGCGCGACAAGGGCCTGTTCTTCTCGGTCGATCCCGGTGCCGATGCCTCGATCGGCGGCATGTGCGCGACCCGCGCCTCTGGCACCACCGCGGTGCGCTACGGCACGATGCGCGAGAATGTGGTGTCGCTGACCGTGGTGACGCCGGATGGCGAGGTGGTGCGCACGTCACGGCGGGCACGCAAATCGGCGGCGGGGTACAATCTCACCAATCTCTTTGTCGGCTCCGAAGGCACGCTCGGCGTCATTGTCGAAGCGACGGTGCGGCTGCACGGCATCCCGGAAGCAGTTGGCGCCGCGGTCTGTCCGTTTCCCACGATCGAAGCGACGATCCGCACCGTGGTCGATACCATCCAGATGGGCATTCCGATTGCCAAGATGGAATATCTCGACGAGCAGACCATCCAGCTTGTCAACGAGACCGGCGGCACCCATTACGCCGAGACGCCGACGCTGTTTCTCGAATTCTCCGGCAGCGAGGCGCAGGTTGCCGAACAGACCGCGAGCGTGCGCGCCATTGCCGAGGAACATGGCGCGCTCTCCTGGACCTCCGCGCGCGATGCCGATGAGCGGGCAAAACTCTGGCATGCGCGCGCCATGTTCCATCTCGCCGGCAAGGCGAGGATTCCCAATGGCAGCATGATGGGTCTCGATGTCTGCGTGCCGATCTCGCGTCTGCCGGAATGTGTGCATCGCGCGCACGAGATCACCCGCGGCATGCCCTTCATCGTCACCATGCTTGGCCATGTTGGCGACGGCAATCTGCATCTCGGCATCATTCTCGACCCGACCAATGCGGAACACATGCGCCTGGCCCGCAAGCTCAATGAGGAGATTGTGAATGTCGCCATCGATCTGGATGGAACCTGCACGGGTGAGCATGGTATCGGCACCGGCAAGATCAAATACATGCGCCGCGAACACGGTAACGCGATTGGCGTGATGCAGAAAATCAAGGCGGCGCTCGATCCGCTGGGCATCATGAATCCGGGCAAGGTGCTGCCGGAGGATTGAGACTGGGCAGGGCGTGCCAGACAATCATCAACATCAACCATCAGGCGAGCGCATTTCCAGTGACATCAAACCCGGCACCGACAGGCCAAGGATTGCGCCCCATCCGCGAAGACTGGCTCGCGCGCCACTCCGAGCCGGCAATCGAGCCAGATCTGCCGATTGTCGATTGCCACCATCATCTCTGGGATCAGCCCGGCCGCACATATCTGATCGAGGATTTCGCACGGGACCTCAATGCGGGTCACAACGTCGTCGCAACCGTGTATCTGCAAGGTCACGCGCGCTACCGCCAGGATGGGCCCGCGGAGTTCCGCCCCGTCGGTGAAACGGAATTTGCGCGATCCGTCGCTGAGCAGAGTCTCACTGGAAATTTTGGTCAGACGAAAATTTGCGCCGCCATCGTCGGCTTCGCCGATCTCCATATCGGCGCGCGTATTCAGGATGTGCTTGTAGAACACATCAAGCACGCCGACGGCCGCTTTCGCGGTATCCGCCAGCCCCTGATGTGGGATGCGGACAGCACCGTGCTTCTTCCGGGATGGAAAGTGGCGCGCCATGCCCTCACTGATACCCAGTTCAGGCTGGGCTTCGCGCGCCTGGCTCCATTGGGACTCAGCTTCGACGCCTGCATCTTCCATCCGCAGATCGACGATGTGACGGACCTTGCAAGGGCTTTTCCGGACACCAGCATCATCCTCAATCACAGCGGATTCCCGATCGGCATCGGCAGCTATGCCAGCCGGCGCCAGCAAGAACTCGGGCAGCTGAGGCAAAAGCTGCGCGACCTTGCGCGCTGTCCCAACGTGACGCTGAAAATCGGCGGGCTTGGGCACCCCACGCTTGGCTTTGACTTCCACGCCCAACCCGAACCGCCCACATCCACAATCCTCGCCGATGCCTGGCGGCCCTATGTGGAGACCTGCATCGACGCATTCGGTCCTGAGCGATGCATGTTCGAGAGCAACTTCCCGGCCGACAAAGTTTCCTGTGGCTATGTGGAGGTGTGGAATGCCTTCAAGCGCCTGACCGCGAGCTACACTGCTGCGGAGCAGTCACGACTGTTCAGCGGAACGGCCGCCGAGATCTACCGTCTGGATCCGAAGCTTGCCGGATAATCCGCGAATATTCTTCCCATGCGGCTGTTGGGTACAGGCCAGTCAAGACGGAACATTCAACGATGATGAGCGCATAGCCCTCCGAGATCAGAGCAATTCCGATTGCTTGCGGCCAAGCAATGCATCGAGCGATCCTTCATCAGTCACGCGGCCGGTTTCGAGCAGGTAACAGCGATTGACCAGGCCGGTGAGCCAGGCCGGATGCTGCTCCACCACCACCACGGTCAATCCGTCCGCCGCGAGGTTGCGTATCGCGGTGTAGAGGTCGCGGGCGATCAGCGGGGCGAGTCCAGCGGAGGGCTCGTCGAGCAGCATCAATGATGGGCGCGAGGCGAACGCCATCGCCAATGCCAGTGCCTGTCGCTGGCCGCCGCTGAGCAATTCCGTCTTTCGGTCCGCCAGTGGTTGGAGCAACGGGAACCATTCCCATATCTCCTCCAGCGTGCGCGGCGACTTGCCGCGGCTGCGCGCCAGACGTTGACCCAGGAGAAGATTCTGCGTGACCGACAATGATTTTGGCAGTTGGCCGGCTTCGCGCAGAAAGGCGACTCCGGCACGCGCAATATCATGCGTGGTCCGGCGCACCATGTCCTGGCCGCCCAGTTTCACCGCACCGCTGGATTTGCTGTGGAGGCCCGCAATAGCGCGCAGCAGAGTCGTCTTGCCAGCGCCATTGCGGCCGAGGATGCCGATCACCTCGCCTTCGCGCGCAACCATGTCGATGTTCCACAGAACCTGGGCCTGGCCATACCAGGAGCTCAGGCCTTCGACATTAAGGTCCATGGCTGGGGCCTCCAAGTATGGCTTGGCCCGGCTCCAGCGTCAGTCGCGCATCTGCGGCCTGATCCGGTGCATACGACAGGTATTGTCGCAACCGTTCCGGCAGGCGCTCGCTGCAATCCGCCCGTGTCGAAATTGTCCCACCCTCGAGCAACACGATCTCATCGCAGTATTCCAGAACAAAAGGAACATTGTGCTCGACGACCAGGATTGTCATCCCGCCGTCCCGCAGCCGCACCAGAACCGCACCCAGAAGCGCCCGTTCCTCGTCATTCAGCCCCGCCGTCGGTTCGTCGAGCAGGAGCAAAATAGGGTCTGATGCGATGGCACGCCCGACCTCAACGACACGCTTCAGCCCCAAGGGAATGGAGGATGCCGGCAGGTCGAGAATCGATTCCGGCAGGCCAAGCTGGGCGAAAATCTGCAACGCCCGGAGTTCGCGCTGCCGCGCCTTCCGGCGCGCGCCGGGGAGAAGGAGCAACGCGGCAAACGTCGATACGCAGTCCTGCGCGAGTAGGCCCAATTCGATATTCTCGAGTGCCGTCATATCGTCGATGAGTTGCGGCACCTGAAAGGTCCGGCCGACGCCGGCACGCACACGCGTATGTACTGGCCAGTCGGTGACATCCTGCCCGGCAATGCGCACCCGTCCGGTGGTCGCGCGGACAAAGCCCGACATCACATTGAGGAAGGTCGATTTGCCTGAGCCGTTTGGCCCGACCAAGCCAACCAACCGCCCTTTACCGACATCGAGCGTGACGCCGCTAAGCGCCCTCATCCCGCCGAAGTTCTTCGCAACATCACGGACGCTGAAGACAAGATCATCCGCATTGGGCCGGCCCGAATCAACAGGTTCCGCAAAGTTGGCGTAGGATGCGATCTCGGCATCGAGCGCGGCACGCCCGCCGCCCTTGGCTAAAATGACTCCAACGCCGGAGAGGAGATTGCTCAGCTTCGGAACCAGTCCGCTGGGGAACACAACGGCACAGACCAGCAGACCAGCACCCAGCCCAACTGAATTGAGCTGGCTGAACGGGCCGACCCAAAAACTCAGTGCAAGCAAAGGCATCATGCCAACAACCGGGCCCCATCGCATTCCCTGCCCGCCCAGAACCACACCGGTCAGCAGCAACAGGCTCAGATTGATGTTGAAGGAATCGAAATGGACAAAGCGCTCGGAAAAAGCGAGCAATACGCCGCCGATGGCCGGCGGGATCGACGTCACGACATAGAGAACCAGCCGGGTGTCGCGTGGATTGATTCCGACGGCTTCGGCCGCACCGCGCAAGTCACGCAAAGCGCGGAAACGGTAGCCCCAATGCGAGCGGACCAGATGTTCGCGGAAGAACCAGACGATTGCGAACCAGACGACGATTAGCAAATACGTGCCGATACCGCGCAGGCGAAACCCGAATAGTTCCACCGGACGAAGCCCAGTGAGTCCAAACTCGCCGGCAGTCCATGGTTCGAACAGCAGCACCGCATGCGGCAGCGCCAGCACGGCAAAAAGTGTGATGAGGGCGAGATACCAGCCCCGCACGCGCAATCCGGGCAGCATCATCAACGTGCCCGCGGCAACGCCGCCCAGAATGGCGGGAAAGAACGCGGCGCTGAAACTCCATCCCAATTTGTCGCTCAGAATGCCTGCGGAATAGGCGGAAGCTGCCATGATCACCGCATGGCCCAGGACCAGTTCGCCGCCGAGGCCGAGCGCCAGGTCGAGACCGAGTGCGGCCATGACATAGACTATGGCGGTCGAATACCGACCGAGTTCGAACGAGCCTGACGCGACCAGCGGCACCAGGGCGAGTGCGAGGATGAAGGCCAGCGCACCGATGAGTGCAACCAGCCTCCGCGAAGCATCCCGATCGCGCTTGGACGCATACGCATCGAGCAATGCCGGCGAAATAGCCTGCATGAACGCCGGCGTCATGTTTGAGGGAGTGGCTGTCACGCTCAGACTTCCCGGCTACGGGCGGAGCCAAACAAGCCGGCCGCGCCCCAAAATCCGGATGGCTTGACCACCAGAACCGCCACCACAACCACGAAGGTCAGTGGTAGCGTCAGATGCGGATCGACGGAAAGAATCGGCAGGAGGCCGCCCAAAATGCCGACCACCGCACCACCAACGAGCGCGCCGGCGAAACTGCCGAACCCGCCCACCGCCATGCCAGCAAATCCGTAAAAGGCCAGTTCTTGCGCCGAAAAAGCAGATGCGCCGATCACGGGCGCCACCAGATATCCCGCCAATGCCGATAGGAGCCCAGCCACCCCGAAGGCGATCAAGATGATCGAGCGCGTGTTGATGCCCAGCAATTCAGCCCCATCCGGATCTTCCAGCGTGGCGCGGAACATGAAGCCGATCACCGTGCGTCGCACCAGCAGATCGATCAACAGCGTCAGGCCGAATCCGACCGCGATGATGACGAGATAGGTCGGACGCAGCGGAAATGAAAATAGATACACTGGCGCGTCGGAGACATAGGACGGCACGTTGTAATTTCCAGACCCAAAAAGTAGTGCCACAATTGCGTTAACCGCAGTCCCTAGACCGATCGTTGTTAATACCGTCGTATGGGTGAAGGATTTGGTACGGCCGATGGCTGGAAATACCGCGACGAAGTATGTCAGCAACCCACCGATCACACCGACCAACGCGATGAGAGGTACGGCAACTGGAGCGCTCCATCCGAACTTCACCCCGAAATAGAATGACAGGATGGTCCCGACCATGACCAGCATACCCTGGGCAAAATTGAAAATGCCGCTGGCTGCCAATACCAGCGTCACGCTGATGGCGATCAACACGTAGATGCTCGCCAGCGCCAATCCGGTGACCAGGCCAATGAGCAGGGCGGTGATTGTCATGTCATTCCTTCGGTCAAACTGCCCTGTCCATCAGACGCCGATTGCCGCGTGTTCTGGATTGCCTGCCAGACACGTTCCGGCGTCAGCGGAATATCCACATGCGCGATACCGTATTCACGCCGCAACGCGTCGATGACGGCATTGGCGACCGCGGGCGTCGCCGCGATCGTGCCTGACTCGCCGGCGCCCTTGATACCGAGCGGATTCGTCGTGCAGGGAATATTCGCGGTGTGCACAGTGAACGCGCAAAGTGAATCCGCACGGGGGATCGCGTAGTCGAGCAAGGTCCCCGACAGGAGTTGCCCCGTCTGTCTGTCATGCACCACGCGTTCGAACAATGCCTGGCCGACACCCTGTGCGATGCCGCCATGAACCTGCCCGTCAAGCAACATCGGATTGAGCACAACGCCAAAATCGTCGATCACGACATAATTGTGAATTTCGGTTCTGCCGGTATCAGGATCGACCTCGACTTCCACAACATGCGTGCCGTTGGGATAGTTCGGCGCCGGCGGCTTGAAAGATTCGGTTGCTGTGAGTAGCGCTCCCCGCGCAGCGGCACGCGCACCGATCTCTGCATAGCTGACTACGCGCTCAGTGCCGACGATCCGCGCAATGCCCTCCACAAGTTCGATGTCGCGTGGCGCTGCCTCCAGCATCTCCGACGCCTCCGCGCGGATCAGTTCCGCGAGGGACTGGCTCGACAACTGCACCGCCGCCCCGCCAATCGGGATCGAGCGCGATCCGCTTGTGCCCGTGCCAATCGGGATTTGCTGCGTATCGCCTTGGACAAGCCGGATGCGATCGAACGCGATGTGCAGGTAGTCATGCGCGATCTGCGCATAGGCGGTGCGATGACCCTGGCCCGTATCCTGCGTTCCGATCAGGATCGTCGCTGATCCATCCGCTTCCAAGCGGAGGATTGCATGTTCCGGCCAGCCTTCGGCGCAAGCCTCGATATAGGTCGCAATGCCAATTCCGCGCAGCCGTCCCAGTGCACGCGATTGACGAAGTCTTTCGTCGAAACCGGGCCGGTCTGCCACGTCGAGCGCGCTATCGAGCGTACGACGGAAATCGCCAGTGTCGTAGACATGACCGGTTGCCGTTTTAAACGGCATGCTGGCTGCCGGGATGAAATTCCGCCGGCGCAACTCCTCGGGTGACACTCCCAACTCGCCGGCCGCCACATCGACAAGACGTTCGATCAGGAACGTCGCTTCCGGCCGGCCAGCACCGCGATAGGCATCGACCGGAACCGTATTGGTGAACACGCCAGCGATCGTGAAATGGATCCGCGGGATATCGTAACAGCCCGGAATCATCATGGCACCTTTTGTCGGCACGAAGGGCGCGTATTGGGAGAGATAGGCGCCCATCGCGCATTTCATGTCTACGCGTAGCGCGAGAAACCTGTGGTCGGCACCAATGGCGAGTTCCGCCTCGGCGATGTGATCGCGCCCCTGGTAGTCGCATTGAAAATGCTCGGACCGGTCACTGATCCAGGCAACCGGCATGTTCAGCCTCCGTGCGGCAACCGCAAGGACCGCATATTCGCGGTAGGTGAAATAGCGCGTGCCAAAACCACCGCCGATATCAGGCACGACAACACGGAGCGACTCGGCATCGACCTTGAGAATGCCGGCCAGATGATCGCGCACGCG
>CANJOG010000039.1 GCA_947475475.1 Acetobacteraceae bacterium | reverse complement strand
GGGCCGTCGCGCGCCGGAGCTGGCGATACAGTCATCCTGCCTGCCGGCACACGCTACCGCGCCTCTGCCGCGACGGGCGATCTGCGCGCCATCGTGGTGCAGACTCCGGCCTGATACCGCGGCGGTGCTCGTGTCGCATTACGTGCACCGCCATCCGATCTCTGCCGAGGTGATCAAGTAGATTTGGAATCCTGCGTGGTCGGCCAGCGGGTCACGCGGCCCGCGCGCTTATCATCGTCGATCAGCGCCGGATCACGCTCTTCCCACCGTCCCCAGCCACCGCCACCGGCCGTCACCAAGCGCAGGCGGTCGCCGGGATTGAGATCGGTGGTGAAGAAGACAGGCTGAAGCTTCCATTCCTCGCCGGCGCGCCGCAGGTAAATCGCGGAAGGCGCGCCTTCCTGCCCGCCCAGCAATCCCCAAGGGCGGATGCGCCGCCGGTCATTGCGGGCAAAGACGAAGGATTTGTCGAGGAATTCGTATTCCTTATGCATGGCATTGGCACCACGCCATTTCCCCGCCCCGCCGGTGTCCGGCAGATAGCCGTATTCGTGGATATGGATTGGATAATCGCGCTCGGTAATCTCGATCGACTGGTTGCGGACATTGGTAATGACAGGGGCCACGCCTTCAACCGCATCTTTGCCCGGCCGCCCGCCTGTGCCGCCACCAATATTGTCCAGCACCACCCAGTTCACGCCCTGCGATTTGCCGGACATCGACGCGATGGACAGCCCGCCTTCGCCCGCCGCCCAGACCTTCTCAGGCGCGACCTGTGCCAGAACCTTGTACATCAGATCGGCCAGGCGAAACGCCGTGTGGCCACGTGACGATGTGGGCGCCGGATTGAGCGGACTGACAATCGTGCCGGGCTTTGCGAAGATGTCAAAGCACCGCATATAGCCGGAATTATCCGGGATGCGCGCATCGAGCACCGAGCGAAACGCCATATAGACAGCACTCGTCAACGTGCCCTGATTGGCATTGAAGGAGTTCTGCATCTGCGGCGCGCTGCGGCTGAAATCGGTATGCACGCCTGTCTCGTCGATGGTCAGATCGACCACCAGGGGAATCAGATTCCCGTTGCCGTCATCATCGAGATAATCGGTGGCGGTCCAGCTCCCATGCGGCAGTTTCGCCAGCCCCGCCCGCGTCAGCCGTTCGGCATAGTCGATCACCGCCACCGAGGCCCGGCGGAATGCATCGATTCCCATCTCGCCGGCAAGCTTGCGGAATTCGACTTCCGCCTTGTGGCAGGCTGCCATCACCGCATAGAGATCGGCCGAGACATTCTGCGGCGTGCGCGTGTTGCGCGTAATGATGCGCCAGACATCGTCGTTGATCTCGCCATTACGCTTTAGCCGTACAGGCGGGATGATCATGCCCTCCTGGAAGAGATCACGCGCGCCCGCGGCAAATCCTCCCGGCACGCCGCCACTGACATCGGCGTGGTGCGACGTCACGGTTGCATAGCCGAGCAGCTCATCACCGAGAAAGATCGGTGCCACCAGAAAGAAATCCGGCAGATGCGAGCCACCCTCATAAGGGTCGTTCAGCGCGAACAGATCACCCGGATGGACATTGTCCCCGAAGCGCTTGCGCACTGCATCGATGGCCGAGGGTACCGAACCAAGATGGATGAGGATGCCCTCGCCCTGGGCGACGATCTGACCATCCGGCGTGCAGAGCGAGGTGGAGAAATCATGGCTCTCCCGCACGATCAGCGTCCGCGCCGTCTGCGGAATCACTGCCGACATTTCATCGACAATCGCCTCGAAACGATGCCGCAGGATTTCCAACGAGAGCGATGAGATTTCAGCCGTGGACTCCTTCCGCGCATCGACCTCGATCAGGATTGAATTGAACAGATCGAGCCGCGCCGAGCAGCCTGGCGGCACTAGCACCGTTGTATTCGCCTCATTGAGCACCAGCGGCCCCGCCATGCTCTCGCCCATCTGCGCGCGGTCCGCCACAACGCGGGTTTTCTGCCAGCCATCGGCACCAAACCAGGTGCGATGATCAGGGCTCGCCTGTACGGCTTGCGCCTGCGTGGCGAACAGATCCGGACGGTCACCCGGCACGGTCGCGACCACGCGCAGGGCCACGATCTCGACTTGATCGTCGGGCACCAAATGGCCGAATAGCTGACGGTAATTCGCCTCGAATCCTGCCGCCACATTCTCCCGTGTCAACGCGTCCGGGGCCGCCACTTCCACACGCGCCGCCTGGCCGCGATAGCGCATATCCAGCGTGCGGCGGAATTTGATGTGCGAAATATCGCGTCCCATACCGGCAAGTTCGCCGCGCAGCGAGGCTTCCATCTTGGCGAACTCAGCGCGAATCACCACCGCGTCCAGATCGTCCAGCCGCACTTGCAGGCTGACCACGCCGTCACGCCGCAGATCGGCCGTCATCATCGCCAATGCGCTAAACACGCCCGCGTAGGCAGGCACGATCACCCGCTTGATTCCAAGCTCGCGTGCAATCGCCGCGGCATGGATCGGTCCCGATCCGCCAAAGGCGATCAGCGTGTAGTCCGCCGGATCGCGCCCACGCTCCACCGAGACGGCGCGAATCGCGCGGCCCATGGTTGTATTGGCAACATCGTAGATACCAAGCGCGGCTTCCTCCGCCGTGACGCCGAGCTTTTCCGCCAGGCGCCTGCCCACGACATCACGCGCCAGGTCCGGCCGCACGGCCACCGTGCCCCCGCCCAATGCCGTTCCTGCCAGATAGCCCAACAGGATTTGCGCATCGGCCACACTCGGCTCGGTGCCACCCAGGCCGTAACAGGCCGGCCCCGGATTGCTGCCGGCACTTTTCGGCCCCACGCGCAGCGCGCCGGCCTCGTCTATCCAGGCGATCGAGCCGCCACCGGCACCAACTTCACAAAGCTCCAGGCAAGGCAAGCGAACTGTGTAACCACCACCATGAAGCAATGGATTGGCCATGTTCAATTCGCCGCCCACCTCGTATTCGGCGGCCTCACGCGGCTCGCCGCCTTCGATCAGGCAGGCCTTGGCCGTGGTGCCGCCCATATCGAAGGCGATCACCTTGTCGAGCTTCATGCTGCGCGCCAGATGCGCCGCCCCCAGAACACCCGCGGCAGGGCCTGATTCCAGCAACACCACGGGACGCTTGGCCGCCATCTCGGCGGGGATCAGCCCGCCATTGGACTGCATCACCAGAAGATCGGTCGCACCACGCTCCCGCAGTTTCGTGCCCAGGCGCGTGAGGTAATTCTGCACCGGCTCCAGCAGCACGGCATTCAGCGCCGCGGTGCTGGTACGCTCGAACTCCTGGATCTCGCGCGTGAGTTCGGTCGCGGCAAATACATTCGCGCACCCGGCCGCGCGCAACGCCTCGAGAACCGTGCGCTCATTCTCCGGATTGGCATAGGCATTGATCAGGCTGACGGCGACGGCATGCACGCCAGCCTGCTGCAATTCGGCGGCCAGCACCGCCAGCGCCTCCGCATCGGGCCGCTCGATGCAGATGCCGGCGCCATCGATGCGTTCGCCAATCTCGAAGATCAGCTCGCGCGGAATCATCGGCACCGGCTTGTCCCAGGAGATGTCGTAAAGGTCGGGCCGCTTGGTGCGGCCGATCGCCAGCACATCGCGGAATCCGCGCGTCGTCACCAGCGCCGCACGGCCAAGCCCCATGCGGGAGAGCACCGCATTGGTCGCGATTGTCGTGCCGTGAATGACCAGATGCGGACCATAGGGCGGTGCACCGCAAGCCGCCTCGATGCCTTCGAGAATGCCGCGCGCATAATCATCCGGCGTGGAGAGCACCTTGCCGACGCGCAGGCGCCCATCGGCATACAACGCCGTCACATCGGTGAAGGTGCCACCAACATCCACGCTGATGATGGAAATTGCGGGATCGTTCGACATTGCGTTTCCTCGGCCGGGGCTTGGTACCCGCTGTTCTGACCTGCGTCTTGCGGACGCGGTGCGAGGATCGTCCGCTCAGGCCGATTGGGCAATGGGCAAATGAGCATTCCCGTGCGGTCGCTGCGTTCAGCTGGCGCGGGAAGCCTCCGGAGCAGGCAGGTTCCGCACTGGATCGGCGGCCAGCGGCAACCAGAAGGTGAAACGGCTGCCGACGCCTTCCTCGCTGTCGATCAACAGCTGGCCGCGATGGCGATTGACGATGTGCTTGACGATGGCCAGACCCAGGCCAGTGCCGCCGACCGCACGGGAACGTCCTTTATCCACCCGGTAGAAGCGCTCGGTCAGGCGCGGCAGGTGCTGGCGCGCAATGCCCTGGCCGTCATCGGTGATCGTCACCGCCAGCCCGGAGCGGTTGGGATAACGCCCGCCTTGCGCCGGTGCCGCCGCAACGCCGACCACGCCGCCCTCCCGCCCATATTTCACTGCATTGTCGAGCAGATTCAGCACCACTTGGGACAACTGGTCCACGTCGCCAGGCACGTCCGGCAGGTCATCGGCAATCTCGCGTTTCAGCGTGATGTGCCGCGCCGCCAGGCGCTGTTCGATGCCGATGATGGAGCGATTCAGCAAATCGCGCAGATCGACCGGCTCGGACGGCGCCTGGTGTTCGGAGATTTCGATGCGCGAGAGGCTGAGCAGATCATCTATCAGCCGGCTCATCCGCTCCGCCTGCTCGGCCATGATCCCGAGAAAGCGCTGCTGGGCTTCGGGATCATCCGCCGCCGGGCCACGCAGCGTGTCGATGAATCCCATGACGCTGGCGAGCGGCGTGCGCAATTCATGGCTGGCATTGGCAACAAAATCCGCCCGCATCCGCTCCACCGCCCGATCGCGCGTGCGGTCGGAGAGCACCACGATGGCCCGCCCGCCATCGGCCAGCGGCGGATCGACGGGGATCACCACCGCCTCCAGATCCCGCGCCGGCGCCTTGACCGACAGGGACGTGCGCTGCACGCCGGGCGAAGACGTGGCGCTGCCCTCGAAGGCGTGATCGATGGCCGCGCGCATGGCCGGATGGCGCAACAGCGAAGCCAGATCATCGCCGAATACACTGCGCGCCGCCGCATTGGCACGCCGGACAGCGCGATCCAGCCCCAGCACGATCAGCGGATCGGGCAGGCTTTCCAGAATCGCCGCATCCGCCTTTTGCAGCCCCAGGAGTTGTTCCGCCCGGCGCGCCTCTGCCTGGGCAAGTCGCGCGATCTCCCGTGAAATCTCGTAAAATGTCGGCAGGATCGGCTCCGCACTCGACTCAGCCACCAGACCATCGGGCTGCAACAGCGCGCCGAGCCGGCGCCGGAGCCGGCCGATATCGGTTGCGTACAGCGTGCCCAGCATAGCGGCTGCCAGTCCGATACCGGCAATGCCGATCAACGCCGGCGCGAGGCTCACCTGGCCAAGCGCCCGCAGCGCCAGCAGGACCAGGATCCCTGGTCCGCCCACAGCGCCGGCAACCGCGGCAAAAGGCCATGCGCGCATCGGCGCCTAGCCCGCTTGCGTCAGGCTGGTGCGATCAGACATCGGGGGCTGCCAGCGAGGTCGGCGCCGGTTCGACAATATGCGAGCCTCCACGGTCGATCTCGAAAACCGCAAGGCCCCGGCGCACCCGCCCATCCGGTTGTAGTAGCAGCAGCCCGTTCGCGCCGGAGAACCCCTCCGGCCGGGCAATGGAGCCCGCCGAAAACCCGCCAGGCCCCGCCGCCAGCCGCGCGATCGCAGCGGCATCGAAGGCAAGGTCGGCAATGCGCGGCGCTGGGCTGCCGAACTTCGCTGTATAGGCTTGGTCAAATCCCGCGCGGGCGGCCGGATCGGGGGCGGCGTACCAAGCGCCACTGAGCGCGCCGAGACGGGGCGCCTCATTGTCCCACAGCGCCGGGCCGATGATCTTCACCTCGGCGGGGCCGATATCATAGGCCTGCATCAGCGGGATCAACTCCTGCAGACGCGGCCCGGCCTCGCCGACCAGCAGCGCGTCATAGGGCGGCGGCGGCACTGGCTGGGCGGCAGCCTCTCGGGCCTCCTTGCGGCCCTCCGGTGTCAGCTTGGCGCGCGCCTTGCGTACTTCGGCGTCGATGACCGCGCGGCGGGTCGCATAGGCGGCGATTTCCTTCGTGGCAGTGTTAAGCTCGGCGAAATTCTGGCCGTAGCGGAGCTGGCTGACCACGCTGGCGTTCAGCGTCGGCGCGGTCTGCGCCAGCGCATCACCGAGCAGGCTGCCAAAGGCGTTGTCCGGCAGCAGGGCGGCAAATTTGGTCTTCCCTTGGGCCCCGACGGCAGCGACCAGGCGACGCACTTGCTGGGCCGGGCCGATGCCGAGCGTCCAAACGCCGGGCTGCTGCTGCGTCGGGTCATTGGTGAAGGCGAGCACTGGCAGGCCGAGGCTGCGCGCCACCGGGGCGACGGCGGCGGTCTCGGCACCGGTCAGTGGGCCGAGAATGATCCCGGCTCCCTGCTGCGCGGCCTGCTGCACGGCGTTGGCAGCACCATCGGCGGTGCCGGCTGTATCCAGGGGCAGGAGTTCGGGCGCATCCGGCCCATCCAGCGCCAGTTGCGCGGCCTTGAGCAACGCCTGGGCGAGTGGGGCATTGGCGCCGGAGAGCGGCAGCAGAATCGCTACGCGCCGCCCCTGTGAGGCGGGAAACTGTTGCGGCGCCTGGATCATCGGTGCGGGCTGGCTTTGCAGGGGACGCGGCGCGCCGCTCACGGTAGTGGCCCCGCCGCCCGGTCCGGGATATGCAGAGCCGCCGCATGCCGCGAGCGCCAGAGGAAGGGCGCAGGCGGCCAGCAGCCTGACGGCAGGAACAGCCCATGCCCCATCCAGACCCAGCCGACCCAGCAATGGCCTCACAGCCTGACCCAGACTCATCATGCGACTCACCTTCTCCCGATGCGGCCGGGCAAGAGCCCATGGACGTGGCCGCCAATCCCTACTTACCGTCACACACGGTATCTGCCCAAGTAATACCAGCGGGGCTTATCCTGGTTGCCACCCCAATCGGCAATCTCGGCGATATGACATTCCGCGCATTGGAGGCGCTGCGTCAGGCGGACCTCGTGCTCTGCGAGGATACCCGCACCACCGCCCGCCTGCTCGCCGCCAATGCCATCTCGGCGCGCACCGAGGCGTTGCACGAGCACAACGAGGAAGCGCGCATCCCCGGCCTGCTGGCGCAGCTCCGCGCCGGCAAGCGAATCGCGCTGGTGAGTGATGCCGGCACCCCGCTGGTCTCCGATCCCGGTTTCCGCCTCACCCGCGCCGCCATCGCCGAGGGGCTGCCGGTGACAACCCTGCCCGGCGCCAATGCGGCGATTACCGGGCTAGTACTCTCTGGTCTACCGCCACATCCGTTCCTGTTCCTCGGCTTCCCGCCGCCGCGCTCGGCTGCCCGCCTCGCCCATTTCGGCATGTTGCGCGCCGCCGAGGCTGCCGGATTGTCCGCCACGCTAATCTGGCACGAGGCGCCGCATCGCCTTGCCGAGACGCTCGCCGATGCCGCGCATGCGTTTGGCGACCGCCCGGCCGCCGTCGCGCGCGAACTGACCAAGCGATTCGAGGAAGTGCGGCGCGGCAGCCTGTCGGAGCTGGCCGCGCATTACGCCGCGCATGACGCGCGCGGTGAGATCACTTTGCTGATCGGCCCGGCGACCGAGGCCCAGGCCGACGCGGAATCCATGGATGCGCTGCTGCTCGAGGCGCTGCGCGGCAATTCGCTGAAGGATGCGGCGGCCATTGTCGCCGCCGCCACGGGCATGCCGAAGAAGACCGTCTATGCCCGCGCGCTGGAACTCAACCGCGACCTGTGACGGAACTTGCTGGCTGATACCGGGAGAGATTCAGGGGGCGCGTTGATCGCGCCCCCCGGCATCAATCCTCGGGCATCAATCCTCGGGCATCAATCGTCGAGGAACGAACGCAGCTTGCGGCTGCGGCTCGGGTGCTTGAGCTTACGCAGCGCCTTGGCTTCGATCTGGCGGATACGTTCGCGCGTCACGTTGAACTGCTGGCCGACTTCCTCAAGCGTGTGATCGGTGTTCATGCCGATGCCAAAACGCATGCGCAGCACGCGCTCTTCACGCGGGGTGAGCGAGGAGAGCACGCGCGTGGTGGCTTCGCGCAGATTGGCCTGGATCGCCGCGTCGAGCGGGATTACCGCGGCCTTGTCCTCGATGAAATCGCCGAGATGGCTGTCTTCCTCGTCACCAATCGGGGTTTCGAGTGAGATCGGCTCCTTGGCGATCTTGAGAACCTTGCGGACCTTTTCCAGCGGCATGCCGAGCTTTTCGGCGAGTTCCTCGGGCGCGGGCTCACGGCCGATTTCGTGCAGCATCTGGCGCGAGGTGCGCACCAGCTTGTTGATCGTCTCGATCATATGCACGGGAATGCGGATGGTCCGCGCCTGATCGGCGATCGAGCGGGTGATCGCCTGGCGGATCCACCAGGTCGCATAGGTGCTGAACTTGTAGCCGCGACGGTATTCGAACTTATCGACCGCCTTCATCAGGCCGATATTGCCTTCCTGGATGAGATCGAGGAATTGCAGGCCACGATTGGTGTATTTCTTGGCGATCGAAATCACGAGACGCAGGTTCGCCTCGATCATTTCCTTCTTGGCGCGCGCCGAATCACGCTCGCCACGGCTGACTGTCGCATAGACGCGGCGGAATTCTGAAATCGGCAGGCTGGCATCGGTGGCGACGACGGAGATCTGTGCGCGCACATCGCCGATGGTCTGGAAATGCTTGGCGATGAACGTCTTCCAGCCTTTGCCAGGCAACTTGGAGACACGCTCGATCCAGTTCGGGTCCAGCTCATGATTGCGGTATTCGCGCAGGAACTCGTCGCGCGGCACTTTGGAGCTTTCGGCCAGACGCAGCAGCTGGCCTTCATAGCCGGTCAGGCGCTGGTTGAGCTGCTTGAGCTGGGCAACCAGTTCCTCGATGCGGTTATTGTGCAGGCGCACCTGCTCAACCTTGGAGACCAGCTCTTCGCGCTGCTTCTCATAGGTCTTTTCCGAGCGTGCATTGACTTCTTCGCCGGAGGTCATGGTCTCCAGGCGGCGCGATTGCAGCTTGGAGAGCTTCTTGTAGAGCGCCTCGATCTCTTCGAAAGTGGCGAGCACTTCCGGCTTCAGCTTCTCTTCCAGCGCGGAGAGCGACAAGCCGGTACCCTCGCCTTCCTCGCTATCGTCATCATCGCGCGGCGGCGGCGGCGGGGCCGCTTCGAAATCGGCGGGTTCCTCGGCACCTTCGACGCCCTCGACTTCGGCGACTTCGGACGGCGTCGGCCCGCCCTGGGTCGCTTCGAGATCGATGATGTCGCGCAGCAGCATGCGCCCGGCCTTCAGCGCGTCATGCCAGGCGATGATGGCGCGGAACGTCAGCGGGCTTTCGCACAGCCCGCCGATCATCATGTCGCGGCCGGCTTCGATACGCTTGGCGATGGCGATTTCGCCTTCGCGGGAGAGCAGTTCGACGCTGCCCATCTCACGCAGATACATGCGGACCGGATCATCCGTGCGGCCGAGGCTTTCCTCGTCCACATTGCCGGTCTTTTCTTCTTCCTCGTCGTCGGACTTCGTGGCCTTGACGGCTTCCGGCTCCTCGCCTTCCTCGCCCTCGACGACCTGGATGCCCATTTCGCTGAGCATCGACATGATATCTTCGATCTGCTCGGAAGAATTCTGCTCGGCCGGCAGCACCGCGTTCAGCTCATCGAACGTGATATAGCCACGCTCCTTGCCCTTCGCGATCAGCCGCTTGACGGCGGCCGACGGCGTGTCGAGGACGGTCGTGTCAGACTCGACCTCGGCTGGGGTGGCTTCGGCGGTGGCGGCCTGCTTGGTTGCCATACGTACGATGCTCCGCGAATGAAACGTCAGTCGTGTTCAATGCCGATTGGCCCGCGTTCGGCAGCGGGCCCGTCGGTGTCGTCATCTTCCAGCTCGCCGCGCCGCATTGCCTCTCGGGCGTTGCAGAGCAGGATAAGCCGCCTCTGGGCCTCTTCTGGCCGCTCTCCGGAAACGAGCATTCGCCCGGCCTCCGCGATCTCCGCGTCGAGCCGGTCAGGATGCATCAGTCCGAAGATGTGCCACCAGCCGGCCTCGGCCTCCGCCGGCATGGCCTCGGGGCGCGCGTATTCCGGCAGCGGGTAGGGGGTTGCCGCCAGGACCTGCGCGGCCGCATTGGCCAGACCAGAGAGGTGCAGGTGGGCTATGAGGCCTGATGAGTCAAGGACATGTGGCTCATGATCGGCCTCGCTCAGCGCAAGCCAGTCCATCATCGCCGTGCGCAGCACCTCGTGCTGGGGCGTCAGATCGATGCCCCAGAACGCCTCTTCGAGGTCATGCAGCAGGCCCGGATGGTTGATCAGGATCGCAACGAGATTGCGTGAGCGTTCGGCCCAGGCCGCTGCGGCGTCGGGCGCGATGCGGCTCATACCTTCGGGCAGATCGTCGGCCAGTTCGCCGGGTCGCCGGAATTTCTGCCATTTCTGGTTGCCGCCGAATTTGGCGCCTCCGGGCCTGGTCCCGCCAAATTGCAGCCGGGCC
>CANJOG010000038.1 GCA_947475475.1 Acetobacteraceae bacterium | reverse complement strand
GAGTCCTTCACCGTATTCACGTTAATCGCGATACGGGCCTGCTTGTATTCGGCATCGAGCTGCCGCGCATTGGCCGAGCCGATGATGTGGCCGCGGAACCGCTCCGGAAAGGCAAACTCGTCACTGGTATCGCCGGCATGGCGGTCGAAAATCCGCAACCCGTGCCGCGCCGTCAGGTCCAGCATCCGGTCCATATCGGCCGAACGCTCGGCGTATTTCGCGCCGTAATAGGAGCCGGCAAACACGCCCCAATCCTCGCGCACCCGGCCGCCGCCAATCGGATTGTACGTCGCCAGATTCACGGCAAATGGCAACACGTCCGCCCTGGCGACACCTTCGGCCAGATAGTCCGGCACACATTCGGCGCAGGTCGTATAGACCAGATCGAACAGCCGCGCGGACTTGATGAAGCGCTTGAAATGGATCGGGTCTTCCTTGTTCCAGAAGACCGTCGGAATGCCGCTCGCCCGGCAGAACGCCACCAGATCGCTCAATTCGTCGATATTGTTGACGAAACGATTAGCCCAGGCGCCGTCATTGCCGATCCACGCGCTTTCGACGAACAGCAGATCGGGCTTCTCGACCGCGATCAGCGCGCGCCAGTTGTTCGGCCGCACCGGAATGATATCGGCAATGCCGATAAAATTTCCCTGCGTGAAGGGATCGGCGATCAGCGCGATCTTCAGCTTGCCTGGCTGCACGCCGACCTCGATGAGATGCCGCCGCAGTTCAAGCCGCGAACTCACTCGCAATTCCGGCTGCGCCTCGAAGCTGATCTTCATCGCCTCGACACTGCCGCTGCCGGCCAGGCGCAGAGCAATACGCGCGCTCTCGAACTTCTCCGGGACACGGAAACTATTGGCATAGCCCGGACGGGCTGAGGCTTGGAATTCCTGCTCGGGTGTCTTCAGCCCGAGGAAGACCTCGATATTGGCATTCTCACGCACCACGCAATCAAGCTTGAGCGTCACGATCTGTCCGGCGAGACCCTGCAACCGTTCGGCAATGCCAAATTTGTCCGGCATCCTGGCATAGGCGTGTTTCTCAAGCCCGAACTTGATATCGCCGGCCGCCGTAGCGGCCTGCTTGAGACCGGGAATCTTCACGAGCGAGGGTGAGAATTCCTTCAACCCTAGTGAAAGTGCGGCGAGCTTCTTGACCTTCTCACCCAACTGCGGGTCCGCGGCCGGCATCGCTGGAATCGCCGCAGCTCTTGGTAGCGGTGGCGCGGTCGTCGTCACCGGTGAAGCAGCAGGCGCCGGCGCAGGAGTATCAGGAGCCTTTACCGGCTTGGCAGGTTCGCTTTTTGCGGGTTTGGGTGGCTCGGCTTTGGCCGCCCTTGCGGGCTCCGGCGCCCGGGCGGCCGGGACAATCGCCGCAGGACGCGGCGGCGTTACCGGCTTTTTGGGCGCCTTCGCCGCTGCGGGCGCGGCCGGCGCGAACCAGTCGACTCCGCGCCCAAGAGCAGAAGCGGCCTCCCCAGGCTCGAACACCAGCGATATGCGGACAATACGGCCACGGCCGATAATCCGCAGACCCACCTCGCACCGATCAATGGCAACAGGATGCATCAGCCGAACAGGCGAGTTTGCACCCAGCACGTGCACGTGTTTCGCAGTCGGGCCGGGAACACGCACAAGCAGTTCGGCGCCAACCTCGCCCAGCGCATGCACCACCAGGGTCAGCGAGCCCGGCATACGGCTCGCAAGATGCACAAACCGCCCGCAATCCTGATCCAGGCCAAACCAACATTCGACCGGCTCAGCCAAGGCCACCCGCAATCCGCCATCGGCGCCCAGCTCGATGCCCTGCGGCAGCTTTCCAGACCAGGCAACGAGCAGCCGCTTCAGCAGCGAAATCTCGCCATGCACGAAAGAGTGCTCAATCCGGGTCCGCATCTCGGCATACTTGGCCGCCTGATCGTCAAGAACGGCCATTACGATCCCGCCCGTTTGCCAAGCTTGGCCTCGGCTTCAGCCAGCCGCGCCCGCAAATCATCGACCTCTCGCGCGAGGCTCAGGATGATATTCTCCAGCTCCTCCACCAGGGCGCTGATCGCTTCCGCCTGGTCGGCCGGATCGGGCTTGCCGCTCGCCATATCCTCCACTTTCACGACAACCGCCGCGCCTGGAAGACCGTATCCTGCGCCCGCACGATCGGGTCGGCGAAGCTGAATTCGGAGACCACGAAAAATCGTTCCAGCAGCTTGCGGAAATCATCCAGCCCATAGCGGCGATACGTGCCGACGCCATATTGCGCCAGCGCGTCTGCCCCGTACGGCACCGTGATATCATCCAGCTTCTGCGTCGCCGCCCCACGCCGGAACGGCACCATCACCAAGAACACCCCGCCATCCGGCTTGAGAATCCGCGCGATCTCCGCCAGCGCCTTCTCATCGTCCGCGACGTGATTGAGCACATGCAGCGCCACGAAACAGTCCACCGACCCATCGGCGACCGGCGACATATCCTGGATATCCATCTGCAGGCTCGCAGAGCCAAGCGGCCGCACATCGAAATTGGTCAGGTCCGGCGCGTCACCGAACAGGTGCCGCATCTCCTCGCCATTCGCCGAGCACACATAGGTGCGCCCGGTCGCGATGGGATCATCGATCAGCCGCAGATAGGCCGAGAGGACGCGGTGCCGGATGCGCAGCATACATCCAGGGCAGGTATCGACGGCGGCCCAGCTGGAGCCCGGCGCGGCAGGGACCCTGGTCTCGCAGATCGTGCAAACAAGGTCGCTCGACATGTTGGGCTGGACGAGCCTCTTAAGCAGCCTCGGGTTTCTGGGTCAGTCCGGTCGCATCAATCACCACGCGGCGCATCAGCTCCTCGCGCGGAATGCGCTTGAACGCGGTATGCGCCATCAGGATCGCCACGATATCAGCACGACGGACGGCTTCCAGCGTATCGACGAATTCCAGGTTCGGCAGGCCCAACAACTGCTTGGGCAGCGCCTCCAGATTCGGGTCCGCCACCAGCACACGCTGCGTCGGATCCTTCGCCAGGTCGAGCACGATCTCGATCGCCGGGCTCTCGCGCGTATCGTCCACATCCGGCTTGAAGGAGAGGCCAAGGCACGCCACCACCGGCGACTTGAACCGCTCCGCCCGCTCGCGCACCTGGGCGGCAATGAAATGCGGCTTGGAGTCATTCACTTCGCGCGCGGTCCGGATCAGCCGCGCCCGATCGGGGGAGGCCGCCACAATGAACCACGGATCGACCGCTATGCAGTGCCCGCCAACGCCCGCGCCCGGCTGGAGGATATTCACGCGCGGATGCCGGTTCGCGAGCTCGATCACGCGCCACACATTCAGGCCAAGCTGCTCGCAGATCAGCGACAGCTCATTGGCAAAGGCAATATTCACGTCGCGGAAGGCGTTCTCGACCAGCTTGACCAGCTCGGCCGTCGCCGCATCGGTGCGGAAGGACTTGCCACGCAGGAAGGGGGCATAAACCGCCTCCGCCTTCAGCGCACAGAGCTCGGTCATGCCACCGACGATGCGATCATTCTCCAGCAGTTCGCGGACCATGCGGCCGGGCAGCACGCGCTCTGGGCAATGCGCCACATGCACATCGACCCCCACCGCATCCGAAGTCAGCGGAAATTTCAGGTCCGGCCGCTTGGCGGCAAGCCGGCGCGCCAGACGCTCAGTCGTGCCTACAGGCGAAGTCGATTCCAGAATCACCACAGAGCCCTGGCGCACCACCGGGGCAATCGCATCGGCAGCAGCATCGATATAGCTGAGATCGGCCGACTTATCGGCCAGAAACGGCGTCGGCACGGCGATGATGAACGCATCGGCCGGCTCCGGCGTGGAGGTCGCCCGCAACTTGCCCAGCGTCGTCGCCGCGCGCAGCAGCATGTCCAGATCCGGCTCAGCGAAATGCGACTGGCCAGCATTGATCGCATCGACCACGCGCGGGTTTACATCAACACCCACGACATCGACCCCACGGCTCGCCAGGGTTGCAGCGGTTGGCAGGCCGATATAGCCCATGCCAACAACGCAGACGGTCTTGATCGAATGTTCCATGCTCGGTTCTGCTACCCTCAGCAACAGGCGTTGCCGTCACACGCTTTTCATAAAACGTCGCGCCCAGGCGAGCGCGCGCCGGTTGAGTAGACGATGCCCTTGCCCGCTGACAAGTACCAATCCGGGCTGTAGAGAATAGTTCTCGAACAGATTATCGCAGTAAACAGAAGAGCTTGCCAGATACGGCCAGGATGATTGGCGCAACCATGCTACGTCCTGATTACTACGGACTAGTTAGCAGGATGCAGTGGGCTCACGGCCCGTCGAGCAAATGAGAGCCGCCCAGCACGGCCAAGGAAGTAAAGGACCGAAATGCAGTTGATCGGCCTGACGGGCGGTATCGGCATGGGCAAGTCGACCGCCGCCGCCGCTTTCCGCCGCGCCCGCATCCCCGTCTTCGATGCCGATGCCACCGTGCATCGCCTCCAGGCCCGAGGCGGCCGTGCCGTACGTGCCATCGCAAACGCCTTTCCCGGCACCGAAATCGGCGGCGCGATCGATCGTGGCCGGCTCCGCGCTTTGGTCGTCCATGACACGGCGGCGCTCCGCCGTCTGGAAAAAATCATCCACCCGCTGGTCCAGGCCGAACAACGCGGCTTCATCGCCCGCGCGCGCCGGCAAGGCTGTAGCATGGCGGTGCTGGACGTGCCTCTGTTGTTTGAGACCGGAGCCGACAAGCGGGTTGACTACATCATCAGCGTCTCGGCGCCACGTTCCGTCCAACGCCATCGTGTCAGGCTCCGCCGCCGCATGACCGACAGCGAAATCGATGCCATCATTGCCCGCCAGGTCAGCGACCGCCACCGCCGCCGCCATTCCGACCTGGTTATCCGCACCGGCCTGTCCCGCTACGAAGCGATTAGGACAATCCGGCGATTCTTAGCTTCTGTCAGTGCTTCAATGAAGCACTGACAGAAGCTAAGCTGTTGTTTGAGCGGATGATTCAGACCTCCGGTGATTCCATCTTCGGTCATCATGCGCCAACCCCGAAAGGCCAAGCATGATCCGCTCGATCCTGTTCGATACCGAGACCACGGGCCTCGACCCGCTGAAGGGCGACCGCGTCATCGAAATCGCGGCCCTCGAATTGCTGAACGACCTGCCGACCGGCGTGCACTTCCATCGTCTGATCGATCCAGAACGTGACGTCCCCGAGGATTCGACACGGATTCACGGCATCAGCCGCTCCGACCTGATCGGCAAGCCAAAATTCGCCGCGATCGTCGATGATTTCCTGGCCTTCATCGGGGACTGCAAGCTGGTCGCCCATAACGCGCCGTTCGATTTCGGCTTCGTCAATGCTGAAATGGCCCGGGTGAATCTGCCCTCGCTCGGCGCCGCGCGTATGGTGGACACGCTCGCTCTCGCGAAAATCCGCTTTCCAGGCATGCCGAACAGCCTCGACGCGCTGTGCCGGCGCTTCGGCATCGATCTGTCCCAGCGCACCACCCACAACGCGCTGCTCGACTGCCGGCTCCTGGCCGAGGTCTACATCGAACTGACCGGCGGCCGTCAGCGCGGCCTCACCTTGGCAGAAAATGGGGAGAAAAATGCGGCGCCGCTGGTGAGCTACAGCGCATCGGGCGCGCATGAGCCCATCGCAGTCGTGCCATCACCGGAAGAGCTGGAACGCCATACCGCGTTCCTGGCGCGCCTCAAGGAGCCGCTCTGGCTCGCCGAATAGCGCCATCTCGCGTGGCACGATCGGCGCGCGCGACAGCCCCAGGCAGCCCACCGATGGTGATGCTACCCGGATAGCCGGGAGGCCCCGAAAGGCCTCCCGCATCCGTCTAAATCAGGCGGTCACCGGAGCCTGCTGGGCACGGCGCTGCTGCCACAGGGCAACGAAGTCGATCGGCTGCAGCAGAACCGGCGGGAAACCACCCTCGCGGGTCGTCTCGCTCAGGATCGAGCGCGCGAAGGGGAAGAGGAGGCGCGGGCACTCAACGAGGAGCACCGGCTCGACATTCTGCTCCGGCACGTTGAGCGTGAAGATGCCGGAATAGGCGAGCTCGGCAATGAAGACCACGCGCGGATCGGCAGGGGCGGCCTCGCCCTCGGCCGTCGGCTCGGTCGCCTCGGCGCGGATCGCCAGCGTCACTTCAAACACGTTCTGGCCGTCCTGCACGCGACGGGCCTGAACGTCGAGGTTGATGGCCACCGCCGGCTGAGCGCGCAGGCTGGCAAAAATCTCCGGTGCGTTCGGAACCTCGAAAGAGAGGTCCTTCACGTACTGGATGTTGACCACGAGGGGCGCCTGGGGGGCAGCGGCTGTCGTCGTCTCGGACATAGTGCTCTCCCGAAAATTGGCATCAATATTACGCGGGCGGTAGCATGACCCGACCTTCAGCGCCATACCGTCAATGCACAGATTTGTGTTCTGGCGGGCAGAGGGTCATGAAACGCTCGTGACAGTCGCTGGCTAATAGCTCGGCCAATCAATCCTGTCGGGCGGCGGCCGGGTCGGGTCCCAGCTGATCCACTCGCCATTCATGACGCTCTGGCCGGTCAGGCCCATGATGAACCCCCAATGGCAGACCACGACACTGTCCCGCCAATCCGGCAAGGCCGCCATTTCCGCTTGGAACAGCCGCGCCCGGGCGATCAGAGCCGCCTCGGCTTCCTCGACGGGCGGCCACCAGACCTCGTCGATCCCGGAAAAGTCATGGTCCGGCCAACGCATCGCCAGCTCGGTCCGCGGACTCCCGATATCGCAGGAAAACGCATAGCGCTCGCGCACCAGCGGGTTCACCTGCGCGGCCAGGCCCATGTGCCTCACCAATGGCGCGGCTGTCTGCAAGGCCCGGGTATAGGGTGAGACAATGATCCGCTTCAGACCACGCTCCGCCAGCCGGGAGGCAGCTGTTTCAGCCTGGGTGTGGCCAAGCTCCGTCAAAACTGGGTCCGGAATGCCCGGATCTCGCCGTGTGGCGCCAAAATGGAGATTGAATTCGCTCTGTCCGTGACGCAGCAGGATCATCCGGCGGACATATACCATTGGCATCAGATTGGGAATTCCGCACCGCGCGGTCACCTGCCTGCCCCTGCTTCATTGCCGAAATCGCCCTGAGTACCTATTTGTAGCAAGTTAAGGAGACCACCATGGGCGGCAGCGGCAGTTTTCCAGTCGATCTCGTACTATTCGGCATGATCGCGGCGTTTCTGGTGTTGCGCCTACGCAGCATTCTGGGGCGGCGCGGCGGCTATGAACGCCCGGCCCAGCCACAGCAACCGGGCGGCACGCCGGCGCCTGCCGCTCCTGTCGCCGATGCCAGGGCCGAACCCGCTCAGGCGCCAACAATGCGTGACCTGCCGGACCCCGGCAGCCAGATTGGTCAGGCCCTCCTGCAGATGCGTCAGGCCGAGCGCGGCTTCGACCCGGCCCGCTTCCTCGCCGGCGCGGAGCACGCCTTCCGCCTGATCGTCACGGCCTTTGCCCAGGGAGGCCGCCAGGAATTGCGCCCCCTCCTGTCCGATGACACCTATCGCGCCTTCGAATCCGCCATCGCGGCACGCGAAATGGCGCATGAGACCCATCGCACCGAGATCCGCTCCATCGAAAGCGCCGCCATCATCGGCGCCCATCTGGCCGAAAATGGCCTCGCCTCGATCACGGTCCGCATCGTCTCCGACCAGATCAACGTGACCGTCAGCGCCAACGGACTGCCGTCGGCGGGCTCTGAATCGGTCACCGAAATCACCGATGTCTGGACCTTCGAGCGCCATCTCAATACGCCCGACCCGACCTGGAGGCTGGTCTCCGCCGCAAGCGCATGAACCAATCCTCTCCGCTCCGGCGCGGACGGGTCACCAGCTTTCTACCCGCCATCTTGGCTACCGTGCTTGCCGCCTGCACCGCGACCATTCCTGAACCGCCCGCCGCCACAAGCGGCGAGGCGCGGTTCGCGCTCACTACATTCGATCAAATGCCCGGTTGGAGTGCTGACTCCCACCTGGCAGCGGCTGGCGCGTTCAGTGTCGGCTGCAGCCGGCTCATCGCAGGCCCGGCCGACCGCGCCCTCGGCGGCACGGGCGAAGTTGCCCAAAGGGCCGGATCGCCTGGCAAATTTCGCCAAGCCTGCGCGGCCGCCAAGGGCGTCAGCACAGAACCCGAAGCGCGGGTCTTCTTCGAAGAGCACTTCCAGCCCCTCGAGATCACCTCCCAAGGTGACAAACCAGCCCTCTTCACGGGCTATTACGAGCCAGAAATCCGCGCCTCGCTGACCGCAGGGCCCGACTTCCCGACCCCGCTGCTCGCCAGCCCTCCCGATCTCGTCCAGGCCGATCTTGGCCGCTTCAACCCGGAACTCAGCGGCAAAATGATCGCCGGCCGCGTCACCGGGAGCACGCTCGTCCCCTATTTTGGCCGCGCCGCGATCGAGGACGGCGTTCTCGACAGCAAGAACCTGGCCCTCGCTTGGGTCGCCGATCCGGTGGACGCCTTCTTCCTGGAAATCCAGGGCTCTGGGCGTCTCGTCACACCGGACGGAAAGACAATCCGCCTCGGCTACGCTGCCCAGAATGGCAGGGCATATGTCCCGATCGGCCGCCTGCTGGTGGAGCGCGGCGCTTTGCCGCTCGCCCAGGTCAGCATGCAGTCCATCCGCGCCTGGCTCGCCGCCCATCCCGACGAGGGCCGCGCGCTGATGCGTGAAAATCCGTCCTATGTGTTCTTTCGCACAATCGCGGAGACCAATCCGGCGCTAGGGCCCTTCGGCTCGCTGGGCGCCAATCTCACGCCGCGGCGCAGCCTCGCCGTCGACCGCTCAGTCATCCCGCTCGGCACGCCCGTCTTCATCGACACCACCGACACAGCCACCTCCCAGCCCATCCGCAGCCTCATGGTGGCCCAGGATACGGGCGGCGCGATCAAGGGCGCGGCACGGGCGGACATCTTCTTCGGATGGGGCAGGGATGCCGAGGAAAGCGCAGGCAGGATGCGCGGCACCGGCCGCATCTTCGTCCTGCTGCCGAGATAGCAGCAGAGCGGCATCTGGCCGAGCCGGTTCAGACCGGCGTCAGCAGCTTCTTTCCGGCGGCAAAAGCTTCAAGATTGGCCACCGCAAGAACTGCCCCAGCCTCGATCGAATCCCGCGTCGCGCCGCCCATATGGGGCGAGAGAACCACCCGATCACTGGTCAGCAAAGCCTCAGGCACTTCCGGCTCGCGGTCGAACACATCAAGCCCCGCACCGCCCAGCGCGCCGCTCTGCAAGGCTGCCACCAATGCCGCCTCATCGACTACCGGCCCACGGCCGACACTGATGAGAATGCCTTCCGCTCCGAGCGCTTCCAGCACGCGGGCGGAGACCATGCCCCGCGTCTCCCTCGAATCCGGCACAGCCGCGATCAAATAATCGACCGATTCCGCCAGTGCTGCGAGATCCGGCTCGAAACGCCACGCCAGATCGGCCCGCTGCTTGCGCGCACAATAGGCAACATCCATGGAGAACGCGGCGCCAAGCTGGCCCACAGCCCGGCCGATCGAGCCAATGCCCAACAAACCAAGCCGCTTACCCGTCATTCTGGTCGTCAGTGCCATCCGCCGGTCAAGCCATTTGCCGGACCGCACATAGCGATCGGCCTCGACCATCTTACGGGTGACCGCCAGCATCAGCCCGATGGTCAGCTCGGCCACATCCGGCGCATTGGCGCCGGCGCCATTGGTCACCGCCACGCCACGCGCCCGCGCGGCATCCGCATCGACGCTTTCGTAACCGACACCCAGATTGGCGATAATCCCAAGCGCCGGCAGCCGCGCCAGCAGCGCGTCATCGACCTGGGTGCAGCCGGAGTACGTGATGATGCCGCGGATCACACCCGCGGATTGCGCCAGGATCGCATCCAGACCCGGCAGCTTATGTGCCCGATGCAGCACAAATCCAGCAGCGGACAGGCGCTGCTCCAGGGATCCCCAACCGGGCCCCAGGAGCAGCAATTCCATTCCGTTAGCGCCAGCCAAGATCAGACCGCCAGATAACGCGCCTTGATGTCCGCATTGGCGTCGAACGTCGCCCAGGTCCCCTCAAACACGAGGCGACCCGTGTCGAGAACATAGAGATAATGGGTGCACTGACGCGCGAACCAGATGTTCTGCTCGGCAAGCAGAAGGCCGGATTTGCCGCTTTCGCAGACCGACACCAACGACTTGGCCAAGGCCTCAACGATAACCGGGGCCAGGCCTTCAGTCGGCTCGTCGAGCAGCAGCAGCTTGGGTGCCGCCATCATGCCGCGTGCCACAGCCAGCATCTGCTGTTGGCCGCCGGAAAGCTGATTGCCGAAGCGGGTGCGCAGCTCACCCAGCATCGGAAACTCCTTGATCAGCGCCTCCGCGTCCGGGCCCTGACGGCCGGCATTTGCCTGCTTGGCGATCTCAAGGTTTTCCATCACCGAAAGATGGGTGAAAATCCGGCGGTCTTCCGGCACCAGCGACATGCCTTCACGGGCACGGCGGAACGACGCCATGCCGTTCAGCTCTTTTCCGTTCCAGCGCACTTCGCCCATGACGCGTGGCCCCGCGTTCATGATGCTCTTGAACAACGTGCTCTTGCCGGCGCCGTTACGGCCCAGAACAGCAACGCGCCCGCCATCTTCCACGCGCAGGTTGATCCCCTGCAGGATATGGCTGTCGCCGTAGTAAGACTGAAGATCCTTGACTTCGAGCATCAGTGAGCCTCCTCGCCAAGATAGACTTCCTTGACGGCTGGATTGGCGCGCACTTCCTCGGCAGGGCCGATGGCAATGATCTCGCCATAATTCAACACCATAACGCGCGTGCACAGTCCGAACACGACGTCCATGTCATGCTCGCACAGCAGCACGGTCACACCG
>CANJOG010000037.1 GCA_947475475.1 Acetobacteraceae bacterium | reverse complement strand
GCGGGCCCAGACGATCTGGTTGCCCTCGCGCAGATCGGCGAGCCGCAACTGGATGCGCAGGCGCGCGCCAGCGATCTGGATTTTGCCGTCGAGCAGGAAGTCGATGCCGAAAGTGCGATGGATCGCCATCTCGTCACGGCTCTGCTCGGCATAGCGGGCCAGCGAGGTCGACGAGACCAGGAACATCCAGCGGAACCGCGCCAGGGCGGAGGTGATTTCCTCGGCCAGCCCGGTCGACAGATGCGCCGCATCGCCCGCCGGGCCGATGAATTGCAGCGGCAGCACGCCAACCCGCGCCCCGCCGCGCGAAGAGGCCCCATGCTGGCCACCGCTCGCCGGCTGCGTGGCGCCGCCGCCGAGTGGCGGGCGTTGTTCCTCGCGGCCAGGACTGGGCAGGGCAGGGCGTGGCCCCTTGCTATTGCGGATCTCGGTCGCCAGCCGTTCGGTTTCCGGCGACGGCGTGGTGTCGAGCAGATCGGCCAGCGCCGCCTTGCAGCGTTCATAGGTCTGGATCGCCAGCCCGCGCTCGCCGCGCGCCGCATGCCCCTGCATCAGCGCCCGCCAGGCACCTTCATGCGCCCGGTCGATGGCGAGCAATTGCTGGGCCGCCTGGATGGTCGTCTCCGGCTCCACCTGCTCGCGCAGCAGTGCCTCGGCCACGGCCCGCGCCCGGTCACGCAGCCGCTCCCGCTCGGTCACCAGCCATGTGTCGAACCCGCCATCAATCCCGTCCATGCCATCGAGCAACTCACCGTCCAGCAGTGAGAGCGAGGCCGGATGCGCTGTCGTCGCGCGCATCACCTCATCGACATCGATCCAGACAGCGCCAGGCTTGAGTGCGATCTGATCGCGGGTCACCCGCAGCACGTCCGAGCCCACCACCGAAAGTGTCTCCAGCAGCCGGTGGATTTCCTGCCGCAGCGAGGCCCGCGCCTGTTCCTCCGAGCGCCGGCTCCACAGCATTTCGGCCAGCCGCGAGCGCAGCACCGGGCGTGGCGCGGACAACGCCACCATCGCCAGCAGCGCGCGCGTCTTGCGCCCGGCCGGCAGCACGGACTCCGATGTGAGCGTCCAGGCCGCCATCTGGCCGATCAGGCGCAGCCGCAGCACCACCGGATCAGAGCCGGATTCGGGCACATGCGCCTGGAGGCGGGACGAAACACTGCGATTCATCGCGCCATGTTGGCATAACCAATACCAATAGTAACAGAGCGGTCGTCCGAACTAATGCAGGATTAGTCTATGACGGATTCTCTGAAGACGGGGCGGGCCGGTCAGATCGCCGCTTCGGCCAGGATGTGCCGCACATCGCCCTGCCAGGCCCCGTGATAGCGCGCGAGCCAATGCTCCGCCTGGGTCGGCCCGCCCGCGGCGATTTCGGCCAGCGGATCGAGATAGGCGCTCTCATCCGCTCCAACCGCATCGCGCAGCCCGCGTGCCCGCAGACCCTGCTGGGCAATGGCAACGACTTCGCGCGCCAGAACGCGCAGCGGCGAGCCATTGAGGATTGCCCCCATGCCCTCGCGCGGCACCACCGGGCGCAGCGCCGCCAGTTTCTGCCAGCCGATTTCGTCCACCAGTGCCACGGCCGCGGACAGCGCCGCATCGTCATACAGCAGCCCGACCCACAGGGCGGATTGCGCCAGCATCATCGCCGGCGTGCCGGCATCGGCGCCGCGCATTTCGATGAATTTCTTCAGCCGCACATCGGGAAACGCCGTGGTCAGGTGATCGGCATAATCGCCCATGCTCGCCTGCTCGCCCGGATGGCCCGGCAGGTCGCCCGCCATAAAGCGCCGGAAAGACTCCCCGGCGACATCGATCAGCTTTTCGTCGCGGGCGATGAAATACATCGGCACATCGAGCAGCCATTCCACGTACCGCGCGAAACCGAAGCCCGGCTCGAACACGCAGGGCAGGATGCCCGACCGGTTATTATCAGTATCGGTCCAGGCATGCGCGCGGCTGGACATCAAGCCGGACGGCTTGCCCTCGACAAACGGCGAATTGGCAAACAGCGCGGTGGCCAGCGGTTGCAGCGCCATGGAGACGCGCATCTTGCGCACCATGTCGGCTTCCGAGCTGAAATCGAGATTCACCTGCACCGTGCAGGTGCGCAACATCATGTCGAGGCCGAGGCTGCCCACGGTGGGCATATAGCGGCGCATGATGGCGTAGCGGCTCTTCGGCATCCACGGCATCTGCTCGCGGCTGGCGAGCGGATGGAAGCCGAGCGGCGCGAAACCCAGGCCGAGCCGTTCGCTGATCGGCCGGATTTCGGCGAAATGCGCCGCCATCTCATCGCGCGTCTCATGCAGGCTGGCCAGCGGCGCGCCGGAGAGTTCGAGCTGCCCGGCCGGCTCCAGCGACACCGAGGCGCCGTCACGCTTCAGCCCGATTGTCTTGCCGGTGTCCTGGATCGGCTCCCAGCCATTTGCCTCAATGCCTTCCAGCACCTCGCGGATGCCGCCCGGCCCCTCATAAGGCGGCACGCCGAGATCAGAGCGGCGAAATCCGAATTTCTCGTGCTCGGTGCCGATGCGGAAATCACGCGGGCTCTTGCTGCCCTCGGCCATATAGGCCGCCAGCTGGTCGATGCCGGTAATCGGCGTGGCGTCGGTCTCTCCGGGGTTGGACATGCGGCTCCAGATCGATCCGGTGGTGGTTCAGGACAAGGCAGGCGGCGGCATTTCTGCCCCGCTTGCCGCACCCAGCAGCGCCAGCCCGGCTATGCAGGCCGTCTCCGCCCGCAGGATGCGGGGGCCCAGGCTCGCGGGCACAACAAACGAGCAGCGCCGCAGAAGGTCAAGCTCCACCGGTGCGAAGCCGCCCTCCGGGCCAACCATGTAACCCGTTGCCGCACCGGACGAATACCCCCCGATCGGCCGATCCGCGCCGCGTTCGATGGCGGCAACAAGTGGTTGTTCTTTTGGCCAATTCATGAGGAAACGCTCCAGCTTCTCCGGCGCGCAGACCTCGGGCACTTCCAGCCGCTCGCATTGCTCGGCCGCCTCGATGGCGATGGCGCGCAGCCGGTCCAGATTGACATGGCCGGCCTGGGTGCGTGCGGTGATCAGCGGCGCGATTCGTGTCGCGCCGAGTTCCGTCGCCTTTTCCACCACCAGATCGGTGGCATCCCGCTTGAGCAGGGCAAAGGCCAGCGTCAGCGGTGGCGGCGCGGCTTGCGGGCGCAGCAGGCCGCCCAATTCCAGCGTCCCGGCCCCGCGCGACATACTGGCGATTCGCGCTGAGAATTCGCCATCCCGGCCGTTGAACACCACCACCTCGCTCCCGGCGCCGCGGCGCATCACCGTGCCGAGATAATGCGCCTGCTTCTGCGCCAGCGGCACAGTGACGCCCTCGGCGAGGGGGGAATCGACAAAGAGGCGGATTGACCCGGACATGCGGGCGGGAGAGTAGCACTCATGCCCCCGCATCCTGAAACCGCACCCGGCAAACCCCATACCGACATCGCGCTCACCGGCTGGGTCGCCCGCCTGCCGGCCGCCTTTGTGCCCTATGTGCTGCTCGCCCGCTTCGATCGCCCGGTCGGCGCCTGGCTGCTGTTTCTGCCCGGATTGTGGTCCATCCTGCTGGCCGGCTTCCCGGACTGGGAGAGCCTGCGCCTGATCGTGCTGTTCTTCATCGGCAGCTTCGTCATGCGCGGCGCCGGCTGCGTGGTGAATGATATGTGGGACCGCGATCTGGACCGAAAGGTCACCCGCACCGCCGGCCGCCCGCTGGCCTCCGGCGCGCTGCGGATGCGCCATGCCGCCGCCTTCCTTGCCGTGTTGCTGGCCATCGGCCTCGTTGTCCTGCTCCAGCTCAACCGGCTCGCGCAGATCCTCGGCGTCTGTTCGCTGGTGCTGGTGGCGCTGTATCCGCTCGCCAAGCGCGTAACCTGGTGGCCGCAGCTCATGCTTGGCCTGACATTCGGCTGGGGTGCGCCGATGGGCTACGCCGCCCGCGCCGGCGCGCTCGATGTCCAGGCGTTGCTGCTTTATCTTGCCGCCATCGCCTGGATCATCGGCTATGACACGATCTATGCGCATCAGGACCGCGAGGACGATGCGCTGATCGGCGTCCGCTCCACCGCGCGCCTGTTCGGCCAGTATTCGCGCCCGATCATCGCCCTGTTCTACGCCGCCGCCATCGCCTTGCTCGCCGCCGCCGGCGCGCTGGCCGGGCTGTCCCTGCTGTTCTGGATCGGGCTTGCTTTGTTCGCGGCCATCCTGCTGCTGCAAGCCTATCTGCTCGATATTGACGACCCGGCGCTCTGCCTCCGCCTGTTCAAGCTCAACCGCGAGGCCGGCCTGATGGCGGGTTTTGCATTTCTGATCGGCTGGCTTTGACCCTTCCCCCCCAAGAAGCGCCCAAGAACGAAGATTTCATCGCCGCCCATACCGCGCCGGGCCATGGCACGCTGGTGCCCGAGATCGAACTGGCACTCGCCACCGAAATCACCCCGATCTGGCAGGCCAGCGAGGAGTGGTTGCACAAGAACGGCATCGAACCGCCTTTCTGGGCCTTCGCCTGGCCGGGCGGGCAGTCGCTGGCCCGGCATATCCTGGACAATCCGTCCCTGGTCGCCGGCAAGCGCGTGCTCGATTTCGCCGCCGGATGCGGCATCGCCGCCATTGCCGCCGCGCAAGCCGGCGCATCCCTGGTCGAGGCCTCGGAAATCGACGCGCTCGCCTGCGCCGCCATCCGCCTGAATGCTTCCCGCAACGCGGTGACGGTCGCGGCGCTCGATGAGGATGTGGTTGGCGCGCCCTGCCGCTGGGATGTGATTCTCTGCGGCGATGTCTGCTACGAGGCGCCGATGACGCGCCATATCCTGCCCTGGATGCGCGCCATGGCGGGCCAGGCGCTGGTGCTGGTCGCCGATCCCGGCCGCGCCTACCTGCCCGGATCGGGCAAGCAGGTCCTCGCCGAATATGACGTCATCACCAGCACCGAACTGGAAGACCGCACGCTGCGCCGCACCGCGATCTACCGGCTGCTGCCGGAAGATTAAGTGCCGAACTCTTCCGCCAGCGCCGCTTCCACCTGGGTAAACACGCTCTGCCAGTCATTCATCGTGGTCTGACGGAACAGCCGCGCGCTCGGATACCAGGGGCTGTCGCTCCGCCCGGTCAGCCAGCGCCATTCGCCCGCCAGATGCAGCAAAATCCAGACTTTCTTGCCCATCGCGCCGGCCAGATGCGCGATCGAGGTATCGACGGTGATGACCAGATCCAGCTCGGCAATCGCCGCGGCGGTATCGGCAAAGTCGATGAACTCGTCACCGAGATTGACCACCTCCGGCCGTGCCGCCAGCAGCGTCTCTTCCGCGCTGGTCAGGTCGCGTTGCAGGCTCACCCAGGCGTGCTTGCCGGTCAGCAGAGCGGGCATCTGTTCGGCCGGAATCGAGCGCAAATTATCGAAGCGATGCGCCGCACTGCCGCGCCAGACGAAGCCGATGCGCGTGCGACCGTCGCTTGGCAGGCGCGGCGCCCAGATGCGCCGCAGCGCCGGATCAGCGGCGAGGTAATGTTCGTAAGCCGGGATGGTCTCAACCGTGGTGCCCATCGCCAGCGGCAGGCTCATCAGCGGCGCATGCAGGTCGAAACTCTCCGGCACGGACTGCGCGCCGATGACGCGGACGTCCGGCTCCAACTGGCGCATGAACTGCAATAACTGGTCCTGCACCGCCAGCGTGACCTGCGCGCCGCGCGCGCGCGCCATGAGCGCGTAGCGGCTGAACTGGATGGTGTCGCCGAGACCCTGCTCCCAGTAGAGGAACAGATGCTTGCCTTCGATATCCTGCTCGCCGAGCCAGAGCGGCTGGGCAAAGACGCGATTGGTGATCGGTTCGGCCAGCTCGCGGCGGGATTCGCACAGCCTCCAGCCTTCGGCGAAATCGCCGCGCATCAGCAGCATAATGCCCTTGGCGGCGCGGTATTCGGCAAGATCGGTCGGCTTGCGGGCGTAAATGATGGCGCGGTCGATGGCGGCGATCGCGCCGTCCAGATGGCCAGTATTGCGCAGCCACACCGCCTGGGAGGCGCTGATCTGGTCAAATTGCGGGTTCATTTCCAGAACCTGCGCGAATCCGGCCAGCGCCGCGTCATAGCGCCCCAGATCGGTCAGCGTGTTCAGCCGCGCGTTGATCGCATCGGTAAATCCGGCGCGCTGCGCCACCGCCTTGTCGAAACAGGCCAGCGCCTCCTCCGCCCGTCCCAGCGTGCGCAGCACCGAGCCACGATTATGCCAGGCTTCCGGATAGATCGGCATCAGCGAGACCGCGCGGGCGCAGGCTTTCAGCGCCTCCTCATATTCCTTGAGCATATTCAGGCCGATGGCGAGATTGCAGTAGGCGGCTGGCAGTTTCGGATTGCGCCGGACCGCCTTGCGGATCATCTCGACCCCCTCGGCGACGCGGCCGGTCTGGATCGCGACCACGCCAAGAAAATGCTGGGCATCGGCGTTACTCGGATGCGACGTCACAAGTGCGGCCAGCACCTGCTCGGCCTCGGCGATCTGCCCGCGGGAGAGCAGCGTCACGGCATAGTTCAACTGCTCGGCGGGGTTGATGCTGGCAGGCAGCGAGTCAGCCGGGATCAGCTCGGGCGGAGCGATGTTGACCGGAGGAGGAGTGGGTGTCTGCACCGGGGCGACCTGTCTCTGTGTGCCGGCGGCGTGCCGGAAACGAATGGGGGCCGAGGCGATCGCGCTTGCGCGTCCGTCGCCTCAGCCCCGGTGTCATGCCGAACCGGCAGTGGCTCGGCAATACCGCGGAAGAGCCGCTGCGCGCTACAGCGGGACGTCCACCAGCACCAGTTCGCTGGCCTCATCGGCCGTGATCACCAACGCGCTCTCGCCCGATATTGCCGCGCCGTCGCGGGTGGCGAGCTTGGTGCCGTTCACACTCACGCTCCCGATCGCCGGCACCAGATAGGCACCGCGTCCAGGGGCGAGCGCGATGGTGATGCTGTCGCCCTTGTCCAGCCGTCCGGCCAGCAGTGCCGCATCGGCATTGAGCGGCAGCGCGTCCGCCCCGGCATCGCCAGCCCGTCCACTGGCCAGCACGGTCAGCGAACCCACGGTGCGGCCGGGAAAGGGGCGGGTGCTCCAGCCGGGGGCGGCACCGGGGCGATCCGGCATGATCCAGATCTGGAACAGCCTTGTCGCCTCTGATTCGCGGTTATATTCGGCATGCACAATGCCGGTCCCGGCATGCATCACCTGCACATCGCCCGCCTCGGTGCGGCCCTCATTGCCCAGACTGTCGCGGTGCGTGATGGCGCCCGCGCGGATATAGGTGACGATTTCCATGTCACGATGCGGATGCGGGTCGAACCCGGTGCCCGCGGCGATCTCGTCATCGTTCCAGACCACGAGGCGGCCGAAGCCCTGGCGGGCCGGGTCGTGATAGGAGCCGAAGCTGAAATGGTGGCGCGCATTCAGCCAGTCATTGTGGAACCTGCCGAGGGACGAAAAACGTCTGACGTCGATCATGTAACCTCCAATTCATTCGATACCGAATGATCTGGAGCGCACTTGGTGCCCTTGTCGCGCGGTTTCAAGGTCAGCTCCTCGGCCGCCATGCCGAGCTTGCGCATCATCGCGCCGAGCTGGTGCTGCTCGGTGGCGGTGAGTACCGACATGGCCTCGGCGATATCCTGGGCGTGGCGCGGAAAGACCTTGGAAATCAGCGCCCTGCCGGCATCCGACAGGTCCACCTGCACGGCCCGGCGATCCGTGTCGGACCGCTCGCGCACCACCAGGCCCTTATGGGACAATTTTTCCAGCAGATCGGTCATGTTGCCGGGGCTGGTCAGGACGATGCGGCCGATCTCGCGTTGCGTCATCGCGCCCTTGTGCAGCAGGGCTTCCATCACGCCCAGCTGGGTCAGCGTCAGGCCGCAATCGGCCAGCCGCGTCTCGACCATGGTCTGCACCCAGCGGGTTGCTCGGAGCAGCTTCACATAGGCGAGGATCGAGTCCTCGACCGCCGGGTCAGTGACCCCAACCATCCGTGTCGCTTTCGCCATGAAGCCTCTCCCGCATTTCGTCTCACAGGCAGGACGGACCCGCCCCCCGGTGCCGCCTGTTCAGCGGTTCATCATCACCGGCAAATCGGCATTTTCGAGCACATGCCGCGTCACGCCGCCCAGAATGAGTTGCCGCAGCCTGGAGTGCGAATATGCACCCATTGATAGCCAATCGGCACCGAATTCCCGCGCCGCCGCCAATAGCCCGCCGCCGACCGATCCGCCAGCATTGCGGAATTCCGCGATGTCGGGGAACACGCCATGCAGCGCCAGATAGGCCGCCAGATCCTGCGCCGAGGGGCCGCGCCGCTGATAGCCTTCGCCGTGCAGGATGCGCACCGCTTCGGCCCGTTGCAGCCAGGGCAGGGCCGCCTGGATGGCGGCGGAGGATTCACCGGTGCCGTTCCAGGCCACGCAGCAGCGCGTGCCGATGCTCTTGGGCGCAATGCGGGGCGCGATCAGCACCGGGCGGGCCGATTCGAACAGCACGGCATGCAGCGCATCGGAGGAGGAAGCATCGTCCCCGGCCTCGGGATGCGGCACAACGGTCAGGTCCGCGAGCCGGGCCATCTGCGCCACCACCTCATCCTCGCGGCCGGTGACGAAGATAAATTCGGCGGAAGCCCCGGCAATGCCCCGGCTCGGCTGGCCGAGCCGCACGCCATGCTCGGCGGCAAAGCGATCGAACATCGCGCGCACGGAACTGGCGCGGTTGGCGGCCTCTTTCTCGGTGGCGGTGATCATCTCCTCGATCATCGCGCCCGACAGGCCTTCGCCTGCCAAGGGTGCCACATCGCGGCTATCGAGCCGCACATGCAGCGCCGTGACATGCGCGTCCCAAAGGCGCGCAACCATCATGCAGGTGGTCAGGGCCGCTTCGCCGGCAACAGTGCTGGTCAGCGGCAGCAGCAGCTTGCGGATCGCCATGGCTGGTCGTCCCCCCGGACATTTTGTAACGCGGTGCAGCCTCGGGCCAATATAGGCACGTGCGGCTCATGTTGCGATGCCCTGATTCTGCCCGAACTGAACCTTATCGGTGGGTTAGGCTCATATCGCTGTGGATATCACTGGCCGGACAGGCACCGGCGCGCCTGCTCCAGTGCCGTCGCGGCATCGCGCGCGTCGATTGCCTGCCAGCTCCCCGCACCCGGATCATGCGCGGCTGACTGGCGCAGCACCGCCACCGTGGCATCGGAGGCATCGTCGTGCCGCGCCGCGATGCGGGCTTCGAGCAGATCGAGCGGGGCGGCCAGCCACAGCCCGGTGAATCTCATCCCCGCCTCCGCCGCCAGGGCCTCGGCCGCTTCACGCTGCCCGAGGTCGAGGAAGGTGGCATCGAGGATGACGGCTTGGCCGCCTTGTGCCGCCTGGCGTGCCAAGTCCATCAGCGCCGCATTGGTCCGCGCATTGGCCTCCCGTCCATAGGCTTCCGGCGGCAGGCGCTGCTCGGGGGCGGCGCCATGCAGGCGCTTGCGGATTTCATCGCTGCGCAGCACCAGCGCCCCCGGAGCCGGGCCTAGATCGGGGGCCAGCGCGCGGGCCAGGGTGGATTTGCCGGTGCCCTGCAAGCCGCCGACCGCCACCACCGAGCCATGCGCCGGCATCAGATAGGCCAGCGCCTCGTCGAGGTACTGCGCGTAGGCGAGTCCTTTCCGGGCCTCGACATGGGCGCGGATCATGGCCCGCAGCGACAGATACAGTGGCAGCAAGCCGACCAGACCGGCATCGCCGGTGCGCGCGACATAGCGGTTCAGCACCCGGTTGGCGGCTTCAGGCCCGGCCCGGTGGCGGAGATCCATCAGCAGAAAGGCGAGGTCGTAGCCAGTATCGATGGTCGCCAGGTCCTCATCGAATTCCAGCGCATCGAAGGGCACGGGCCGGCCTTGCCAGAGGCAGAGATTGCCCAGATGCAGGTCGCCATGCGCCCGGCGCACCATCCCCGCTTCATCCCGCGCGTCCAGCTTCTCCGTCCGCGCCGCGATCAGCGCCGCGCAGCCAGACTCCCAGCGCGCAACGGCCTCCGCGGCGATTCCGGCATCCCGCGCCGCCAGCGCATTGCCCGCCATGATGGCGCGCATCGCCGCCGGCAGATCGCGCCGCTCCGGCTTCAGGCCCGCATGCAGCGCGGCGACCGCATCGGCCATCTGGTCCAGCAGCAGCGGGGTCAGCCCGCCACGCGCCGCCACCACATCGAGGAAATCGCCCTCCGGCACAAGCGCCATGCGCAGCACCCAGTCGATGACCTCGCCCGATGCGTCCTCGCCCGATGCGTCCTCGCCCGATACGCCCTCGCCCGGCTCACCCAGACGCAACCGACCGTCAGGGCCGCGCAAAATGGGCGCAACGTCACGATACATGCCGGGCGCCGCTTTGCTGTTCAGCTCCAGTTCGCGCCGCAGGAAATGCTCCCGCGCCGCCAGCGTCGAGAAATCGAGGAAAGCGAGCCGGACGGATTTTTTCAGCTTCCAGACCGTGTCGGCGCCGAGGAATACCGCCGAAATATGCGTCTCAACCGCCGCGCGCCCAGCCATATTGGCCAGCAGCGCCGCCGCTTCCTGCTGGCCGGCCGGGATCATGTCACGGATAAAGCCGCCCGGTCGTCCAACCGGCGCCAGTGCGCTCATAGACCAGCCGGTCATGCAGCCGGTAGGGCATCTGCTGCCAGAATTCGAACCGCGCCGGGGTCAGGCGGTAGCCCAGCCAGCCCGCCGGCCGGGGAATATCCTCGCCGGGATAGCGCGCCTCGGCCTCTTCCACCCGCCGCTCCAGCGTCGTGCGGGCATCGAGCTTCTGGGACTGGTGCGAGGCCCAGGCGCCAAGCCGCGAAATCCGTGGGCGCGAGGCAAAATACTCATCCGCCTCCACCGCGCTGACATGCGACAG
>CANJOG010000036.1 GCA_947475475.1 Acetobacteraceae bacterium | reverse complement strand
GAGGCATCGCAGATCGTGCCCAGATGCGCCCCGCCATCGCCCAGCCCCGGCACGGTCGCGCCATGCGCCAGCATCGCCCGCGTCGGTTCCAGATTGCGATCGGCGTAGTTGGAGAAAGCGAGATACAGGATCGCCCGCCCCTCCTCCTCCAGCATCATGTCATAAGCCAGACTCTCCGGCGCCATGCCACGTGCCGCAGCCATCGCCGCCACAGAGCGTTCAGGCGGCGGCTCGTAATCCGGCGGGTCGCCAATCGGATACAGCTGCCCGAAATCGCGCACGCGCTGGCCAAGTTTGGCGACAGGATCGGGGTCATTCGCCTCCGCCAGCACGCGCGCCTTCACCGCCGGATCACGCAAAGCAGCAAGCAACTCCGCATGCGGCAGATGCGCCAGCGCCCGGCAGGTCGGCGTCGTGTAGAAAGGATGCAGTGAGAGTTCCAGCCCCAGCAGCAACCCCAAAGGCCGCGACAGCACCTGCGCGGACAGCGACAGGCCTTCCGCATTGCGCTCCTCGATAAAGCGCAGCACGCGCGGCCAGACATCGGGTGCCGGATGGCTCTGCGTCAACGCCAGCGACACCGGCCGGCCCGACCGCCGCGCCAGCCGGCCCAGCATGGCGAGCTTCTCCTCCCAGCCCGGCACCCATTCCAGTGCGAATTGCATCAACCCGCCGCCGGCATCACGCAGCACATCGGCCAGCGCGCCATATTCCGCCTCGCCCGCCGCCAATGTCGGGCTCGGCGTGCCATCCGCGGAGCGATGAAACGAGGTCTGCGACGAGGAAAGCCCCAGCGATCCCACCGCCATCGCCTCGGCGAGCAATTTCCGCATCACCTCCAACTCATCTGCCGCCGGCGCCTCACCCGTCCCGGCCCGCTCCCCCATCGCATGGGCGCGCAAAGCCGCATGCGGCAAATACGACGCGATATCGGCATCGAAGCTGCGCGCACCGAGAAAATCGAGATATTGCGGATAACTCTCCCAGGCGAAGGGCACGCCCTCTGCCAGCACAATGCCGGGACTATCCTCCACCCCCTCCATCAGCCGCAGCAGCATGGCGCGGTCCGATTTCCGGCAGGGCGCGAAACCAACACCGCAATTGCCAATGGCCAGCGTCGTCACGCCATGATCGGTGGAGGGGGTGAGATGCTGCCCCCAACTCGCCTGGCCGTCATAATGCGTGTGCACATCGACAAAGCCGGGCGTGACCAGCCGCCCGCGCGCCTCGATCTCCTCCACCCCGGCGCCAAGCCCGCGCCCGATGGCGGCAATGCGCCCGCCGGCAATCGCCAGATCGGCCTCGAATGGCGCGCCACCCGAGCCGTCCAGGATCGTGCCGTGACGAATCACGAGATCGTAGTCCGACATGTTGTTTCCTCCGCCGGTCATACAAACCCGTCGGAGCCACCACGTCGAGAGCTAATTCAGCCGCCGGTATGGCCGGGGACGAACCCCAGCCGCACGCCAGCTCAGTAGGAGCGCGGCATCCCCAGCATCTTCTCGGCGATATAGGCAAGAATGAAGTTCTGCGCGAGCGGCGCGATCTTCCAGACGCGAGTTTCGCGGAAATACCGCTCGACATGGAATTCAGCCGCATAGCCGTAGCCGCCATGCGCCTGCACCGCGCGATCGCAGGCTTCGAAAGCCGCTTCCGTGGCCAGGTATTTCGCCATATTGGCCATATCGCCGCAGGGCTCGTTGGCGTCATACTGCGCCAACGCCTTCAACGTGACCAGCTCAGCGGCTTCCAACCGCGCCCAGGAATCCGCGAGCGGGAATTGCACGCCCTGATTCTTGCCGATCGGGCGGCCAAACACCACGCGCTCGCCAGCATAGCGCACCGCCTTCTTAATAGCGTTGCGGCCAACCGCGACCGCCTCATAGGCAACGAGAATCCGCTCGGCGTTCAGCCCATCCAGCAAATAATGAAAGCCGCGCCCTTCCTCGCCCACGCGGTCCGACTCATGGACGCGCAGATTGTCGTAGAACACCTCGCAGGAACTGACAGCATGGCGGCCCATCTTCGGAATCGGCCGGATCGTCACATGCGCCGGATCGAGATCGACCAGGAACAGCGTCATGCCATCCGATTTCTTCTTGCACTGCTCAAGCGGTGTCGTGCGCGTCAGCAACAGGCACTTGCTGGATTGCTCGGCCTTGGACGTCCACACTTTCTTGCCGTTGATGACGTAATGATCGCCATCACGCACCGCCGCGGTGCGGATCGAGGTGGTGTCCGTGCCGGCATCGGGTTCGGTAACGCCGAAGCAGACATGCAGATCGCCCTTGACCAACGCGGGCAGATATTTCCGCTTCATCTCCTCGCTGCCGTACTTGATGACCGGCGTCATGCCGAACAGACTGACATGGACGGAGGTGCAGCCATTCAGCGCACCGCCATTGCCGGAGATCGAGGCCAGCGCCAGCGCGCCCTCGGTCAGGCCGAGGCCCGCGCCGCCATATTCCTCGGGGATGGCAATGCCGAGAAAGCCAGCCTCGGCAAAAGCGTTGTAGAATGCCCAGGGAAATTCATGCGCCTGGTCACATTCCATCCAGTAATCGTCCGGGAACCGCTCCATGAGCTTGTCCACGGCATCCTTGATGGCAAGCTGGTCGGGCGTGAAGCTGAAACTCATGGCGGTCTTCCTTCCATCGGCCGGACGCCCGGCGCATCTGAACTTGTGGGTATAAGTTTCAGCCGAGCCCCCCGATGTCAAGGCGGCTTCACGTCAATCCAGCGATAAACCTTGCCGCTTGCCGCCCCGCCAGTTCCGGGCTACCCAGGCAAACCTGTAGGGACAAGTTCCCCCCACCCAATGATCCGAGAATGGTGACCATGGCCGAGCGCATTGCGGTTCCCGCATCCTCCATCGACAAGCTGTTCAACGCGCGCACCGTCGCGGTCGTGGGCGTCTCCGCTGACCCCACCAAGCTCAGCTCCATGCCCATCAGCGCCATGCTCACCCATAACTATACGGGCCGGGTGATCGGCGTGAACCCACGCTACACCAAACTCGGCGAGCATTGGGAATGTGTCCCCACCATCGCCGACCTGCCGGACGATGTGGATGCCGCCGTCATCGTGCTGCCCGCCGCTGGCGCCGTCGATGCCTCCCGCCAGCTTGCCGCCAAGGGTGTGCGCTCCATCGTCATCGTCGCCCAGGGCTTCGGCGAGGCCGGTGGCGAGGGGCTGAAGCGCGACGAAGCGCTGCTCGACCTCGCGCGCAACCAGGGCGTCGCCATCGCCGGGCCGAACACCAATGGCCTGGCCAACGTCGCCTCCGGCCTGTGCCTCTCCTTCGCGCCCATCCTGCAATTCGCCGGCCGCGTGAAGCCTGGCCGCATCTCGGTGGTCTCACAGAGCGGCGCGGTGGTCAGCTCCATCCTGTCCAAGACCTCCAGCCGTGGCGTCGGCATCGCCAAGATCGCCGTCTGCGGCAATGAACTCGTGCTCGGCCTGTCCGACTATCTCGAATATGTCGCCAATGATCCCGAAACCGACCACGTGCTGCTCTACATCGAGACGATCCGCGACCCCGAGGGCCTCAAGCGCGCACTCGCCGCGTGCCGCAAGAACGGCAAGCGCGTCGCCGCTTTGCTGGTGGGCGAGTCCGATAGCGGCAAGGCCGCGGCGCTGTCGCATACCGGCGCCATTGCCGGCTCCTTCCAGAACACCAAGGCCTTCCTCAAGCGCGAAGGTGTGGCGGTCGCCGATGAGATCGACACCATCGCCGCCCTGATGGAATTCATCATGCGCTACCCCACGCCGCTGGGCGCGCCGATGAAGGCCGGCATGGCCTCGATCTCCGGCGGCTATGCGGCGCTCACGGCGGACGCCATGTCGCGCTATGGCATGCCCTTCACGCAGCCCTCGCCGGGCGCGCAGGCGAAGCTCGCCGCCTTGCCGAACCAGTCCCATGCGGTGAACCCGTATGACATCGCCGCGCAGAACCAGATCATTCCCGATATTTTCCGCATCTTCGCCGAAGACGGCTACAACCAGATGATGATCGGCTTCGTCCCGCTGGCCACTCCAATCCGCAAGGGCGTGCTGCCCATGCTGATCGAGGCGCGGAAAAACCTCTTCCCGCAATTCTTCTGCCTCGCGCCCGATCTTCCCGAAGACGAAATCCTCGAACTCCAGGCAGCCGGCATCATCGTCGCCGCCTCCATGCCGCCGCTGCTCCAGGCCATGCGCGCGCTGGAAGACCTGCCGCCGCCCGCCACGGCCCCGCGCGACCCCGCCATCGTCCGCGCCAAGATCGGCGCGTTGCCGGAAGGCGCCGGGCTGATGAACGAATCCGACAGCAAAGCCTTTATCGGCAAGCTCGGCATCCGCGCGCCGAAAGCTGTCGTGCTGCACGGAAAACTCGACGCGACCGCCCTCGCCGGCCTCTCCCGCCCCGTGGTGATGAAGGGCCTGTCCGACAAGATCGCGCATAAGACCGAATACGGCCTCGTGGCACTCAATCTCCGCACCGACGCCGAGATCAGCGCCGCCTGGGACAAGATTTCCGCAGCCCTCGCCAAGGCCGATCCCGACAGCACCGATATCCTCGTCGAGGAAATGCTCAGCGGTGGCCTGGAAGCCATTGTCGGCCTACAGCGTGACCCCGTCACCGGCCCCGCCGTGGTAGTCGGCGCCGGCGGCATCCTGGTCGAACTGCTCGGCGATGCCGTCGTGATCGTGCCGCCCTTCAGCCACGCCGAGGTGAAAGCCGAAATCCTCCGCACCAAGCTGGGCAAGTTGCTGACCGGCTATCGCGGCCGCTCCTACGATATCGACGCGCTGGTCGAGGCCGTCGTCAATGTCGGCGATCTCGCTCTGGCCGAACCGCGCCTGGATTCGATCGACATCAACCCCGTGCTGGTCCAGGCACCAGGACAGGGCGTGGTGGCGCTCGATGCCAAAATTACGCTGTCAGCCTAAGGAGTTTGCGTCAGGCATGACGCAAGATGCGCCACGCCCCGATCTCCCGTCCGGCCCGCCTCAGGCGAGCGGCTACCGGGAGATTGCGGCAACGCTGATCCGCGACATCCAGGCCGGCGCCTGGCCGGTCGGCGGCACGCTGCCGAGCGAGGCTGATCTCGCCACCCGCTTCGGCGCCGGCCGCAATACCATCCGCGAGGCGTTACGCCAGATCCAGGAACTCGGCTTCATCCAACGCCGCCGCGGCGCCCGCTCGGTGATCGCGGCGGCCAACCCGGATGGCGGATTCGTCAATTCCGTCCGCTCCATCGAGAGCCTTCTGCATTACGCCAAACTCACCCGCTCGAAGCTGCTCGCCACCGAACACATCCGCGCCGATGACGCGCTGGCCCGCCGCCTGGAAGTGCGGCCAGGGAGTGACTGGCTCCGCATCGCCATTCTGCGCAGCGGCCGCGCCGGCGGCGATCCGATCTGCTTTTCCGAAATCTATATCGAGCCCCGCTTCCGCGATATTCTTCCTTATGTGGAAGGCGAACTCACCGTCTATTCACTGATCGAACAACACCACAATTTGCTCTGCCGCCGCGTCGAACAGGAAACCGAAGCCGCCGCCGCCGACGAAGGCGTCGCAGAGCGGCTGAACGTCGTGGTGGGCTCACCGATTTTGCTGGTGCGGACGAAGTTCTACGATGAGAACAACCATCTGATCGAGGTGGGGCTTGGGCAGTTTCCGGCTGGGCGGTATCGGGTGCGGATGAGTTTGGAGCGGCGGACGCGGGAGGGGTGAGGTACGTAGCCCGGATGGAGGCGAAGCCGAAATCGGGGTGCGGTTGCCACAGTCGATACCAACATCGAGCGACATTCGAGCCAACCCCTTAGCTATTGACTGCCTCAATAGCAATAATGGACGCTCCATGGTTTCATGCAACAAACTTGGTAGTCCGGGAAACAATTGTCATGAGTCCACTCGCCCAGGCGCTTGAACGCTTTAACCGCAAGGAGCGCAACCTATTGATCCGAGCAGCTTTGGAACCCCAAGGGACCCAGCTGAAACTTACTCCGGACTTCCGCAATCAATTAGCCGATGAACTTGAAATCAGCGCTGAAGCTCTTGCCGATGCATGGTGGGCAACCGACTATCATATCAGCTGGCTTGCGGGTGCGTTGGCGGTCTTGGCGAAGGGCGAAATGGCGTGCACTGAGCATAGTGAAGGCGGCATTCGTCCCTTTGACAATAAAAAGCACGCTATGGCGACGCCACACTCAAAAGAAGAGAAGGGCAGACAGCTTGTTGAAGGCAATCAAGAGGACATTGATCTTGTCATCGCGACTTGTGACAGGCCGGTCATGGTGGAGGCTAAGGCTAATCGCTCATTTGGCCCTGCCCAGCTAAAGAGCAAGCTCCAACGAATTGAACTGCTGCGGAAATTTTACGCCGAGCTTATCCCGCACCAGAATCCGATTAGATTCAATCTCCTACTTATATCCCCAGGGCTGACGCGCCCGAATTTCGAAATCTGGCCGCCTTGGGCGCGCAAGAAGGATGGCAGTATTCCATGGATTCAGCTTCAGGTAGGCAACAAGCTAACGGTTGAGCGCTGCGACAATGGACACCATAGAGCTGCCGATCTGGACTTTTGGCACGTCATTTCTGTCTGAAACACGGGGAGCAGAGTATTCAAATAGTTTGTGCATGACCTGAACCGTCTATTGGCCCTCGGCAGGGTCCTCGTTCTCGTTCATCGAACGGATAAGGTCGGCGTCCGGAAATTTCGGCAGTTTCTGCAGATCCTTCCGATATTTCTGTAAATCCAATATCCGCTTTGTGTGCTCTGGTATGACGATCTTCTTTAATTCAATATCGCTGAGCGGGTGGAACTTTTGCGTTTTCTTATCGAGCCTTCCGGGTCTTTGTGCATCCGTTTCCAAGCGGAACAGCAGGTCAATTTCCCGCAACTCATCCAGCAGGGAACACAGTATTCCATATAATGCCTTAAGGGCTTCTATAGAAACCAGAATTTGGTATGGTGAATGGGACTCGTCGATATAGGATCCTATGCCTTTCTCGTGATCGTAGATGTGGTGATGCATTATGGCATTTCGATATGCCCTGCACTGTTCAACTTGAGCGAAACAGTCGGCTATACAACTCTGGGCTTTGTCGTCGAATAGCCTAGAGTGCTTAAGGCACTCTTTAAGAAAATTCAGTTTTGATTTAGCACTGAGAGCCTTGTTAATCGATAACTGCAACCAGAATGGCGATTTCGTAAACAATATCCATGTTGCAATGAATTCTATATGTGCCTCGATCTGGTTCCACTTTAGCGTTATAGCTCCAATTTCTGCCAGTTGCTCTTTCGTATAGGCTTTCTTAGGGTCAGATTCAAAGCGAGCAGGGCGCAGACTCAAATCATCCGGCGGACGCCGCTTCATGATCTCTTTTCCACTTGGTAGCTTTCTTTTTGCGCCAATTTTTGAACTATCTGCCGTCTGAGCCATCAGATTCCTCGCGCTATTGCGCTGCACTATAGTCGGGAAATCACCTTCTTAAGCGGTGATGGTTAGCATGATTCTTGAGTGAGCGGAAAATCCAGGGTCGCAATGCCCGAGAGATTCGGGGGCAATTTTTGGCCCCTCTGCCCCCCCCTACCGCATCGCCCACCCCCCACTCACCGGAAACACCTGCCCCACAAAACACCCGCCCGCATCGCTGGCGAGATAAGCCGCCAGCATCGCATCCTCCTCGGCCGAGACCAGCCTTCCCAGCGGCACTTCGCGTTTCAGCCGCTCCTGAAAGGCCGGCAACGCCTGCACCTCGGGCGGAAAGTACGTGGGATTATCGACGAAGTTCTGCGCGATCGCATTGATCTGCACATTGAACGGCGCCGCCTCGATCCCCACCGCCTGGATATAGGCAAGCTGCGCCCCACGCGCGGCGCTATAGGTCGAGGCGCGCTTCATCCCGCGCAACGCCGCGGCACTCCCCATCAGCACAATCCGACCCGCCCGCCGCTCCATCATCGCCGGGAGAGCCGCCCGCACCAGGCGCGGCAGCGGGTCCACCAGATGGGCGAAGACATCCCGCCACTCCGCCTCCTCCACCGAAACCGCCGGCGTGCTGGGCGCCGCAATGGCAAGGTTGATGACCAACACGTCGATCTTCCCCGCCGCCGCGACCACCTGCCGCGGCAGGTCCGGATCGGTCAGCGCCTGCGCATCGGCCACCACATCCGCACCGAGCCGCGCGAACGTGTCGCACAGCGCCGGCCCCATGAAATCCCCGGCCTGGGTAATCAGGACTCGCCGCCCCGTCAGATTGATCAGCTCCATGCCGGCTCCCGCGTCTGGCCCATCCAATTCCAGGGATCAACGATAGACGCCGCCGCGCGCGGCACAAGGCCTCCGGCGGGACCGGGCTAGTAGGCTGGCTGCCCCACCACATTCCCCTGCGGCGCATACCGGCACACGAGAAAATCAAACTGCCCATTCCCCGCAATCGCGCAGCCCACCGCATTGGTCGCACGCCACACCATCTGCGTGTAATGCCCGACATGGGCGAAATCATCTTCCCAGTTCCGCAACCGCCGGAACGCGGCCTTCTCGCCAACCCAGCCACCCACCATCTGCTCGACCGTGTAATACCCCCGGCTGCCCATCCAGAGATTTTCGCCCTCACCATTGGGCGGCTCGCCATGCGTGCCCCAATGCTGCAAGGCGTTGATCTGCGTGAGATGCCGCGCCCACTCCTCGGCATCGCGCGCCAGGCGCTCATCCCAGCGCAGAGGTGCCACGCCCACCTCGGCGCGGGTGGCGTTATGGACGGCCAGGATGCGGGCCTGAATGTCACGCGGCAGCGCGGCCTGCGCCGGGGATAGAACCGCCAGGCCCAAAAGGACCGCCCCACAGGACGCAATTGTAAAGCGCATCGGCCAACCCCCGGGGAAAACGCGCCCCAGGGCACTCTCAGCCGCGATCACGGCATTTCCATGATCCGCCGGCTTTCAGCACCACAACCCTATCCAAAGCCGCAAATGGGAGCGAAGCTGTCCGCGACCCTCGCGATCATTGGAGAAGCGAGACCGGGAGAATTGACTGTGCAGGATATGGAGTGGATTTCACTAGGCCTGTCGCCGCAGGATAACGACCTCATCGAGGCCGCCCGCGACGTGCTGCTGCGCAATTACCGCCCCTTCTGGCACACCGTCTCTGCCGCCATCCGCACGCGGAACGGGACGATCTTCACCGGCATCCATCTCGGCGCCACGGTCGGCCGCTTGCAGGTCTGTGCCGAGCCCATCGCGCTTGGCCAGGCCATCATGGAAGGCGATTCCAGCGTCGAGGTGGCGGTCGCCCTGCGCCACCCCAAGCCGGACGAGACGGGAGAGATCGCCATCGTCTCGCCCTGCGGCGCCTGCCGCGAATTGCTGATGGATTACGACCCGGACGCGCTGGTGATCGTGCCGGGCAAGGACGGGCCGATGAAGCTGCCCGTCCGCGCCCTGCTGCCGCTGCCCTATCAACGCTGAGCAGGCGGCGGCATCGTCACGCCAGTTCGAAGCGATCCAGCATCATCACCTTGTCCCAGGCGGCGACAAAGTCCCGCACAAGCGTCGCCTTCGCATCTTCCGACGCATAGACCTCCGCCAGCGCGCGCAATTCCGCGTTCGAGCCGAAGATGAGATCGACGCTGCTGCCGGTCCATTTCACTGCGCCGGTCGCCGCATCGCGCCCTTCGAACACGCCGTCCGCGGCCTCCGATTTCCGCCATTCCGTGTTCATATCGAGCAGATTGACGAAGAATTCATTGCTCAGCGTCTCCGGCTGATCGGTGAACACGCCAAGCCGGGTCTGGCCGACCACCACATTCAACACGCGCAGCCCGCCGAGCAGAACCGTCATCTCCGGGGCGGTGAGTGTCAGAAAACTTGCTTTGTCAATCAGCAACTCCGCCTCCGGCCGCACCTGCCCGCTCTGGACATAGTTGCGGAACCCGTCCGCGCGCGGCTCCAGCACGGCAAACGACGCCACATCGGTCTGCTCAGGCGTCGCATCGGTGCGGCCTGGCGTGAAGGGCACCACCACCGCATGCCCGGCCCGCTGCGCCGCCAGTTCGATGGCCGCACAGCCGCCGAGCACGATCAGATCGGCGAGCGAGACGCGCGTATTGCCGGTCTGTGTGCTGTTGAACTCCCCTTGGATTGTCTCCAGAGTTTGCAACACATAGGCCAGTTGCGCCGGCTGGTTCGCCGCCCAGTCCTTCTGCGGCGCCAAGCGAATCCGCGCCCCATTCGCACCGCCACGCCGATCCGTGCCACGGAACGTCGAGGCCGAGGCCCAGGCCGTGGTGACAAGCTGCGGAATGGACAGGCCCGCGGCCAGCAACCGCGCCTTCAACGCGGCAATATCCGCCGCACCGATCAGCCCATGCGTGACCGGCGGCGTCGGGTCCTGCCAGATCTGCGGCTCGGCCGGCACCAGCGGCCCGAGGCCGCGCACATACGGCCCCATGTCGCGATGCGTCAGCTTGTACCAGGCCCGCGCGAAGGCATCGGCGAATTCTTCCGGATTTGCGTGTAAATGCCGCGAGATTTTCGCATAGACGGGATCGTCCTTCAGCGCGATATCCGCCGTGGACATCATCGGGGCATGGCGCTTGGCCGGATCATGCGCATCCGGCACGGTACCCGCACCGGCCCCATTCTTCGGCGCCCATTGATGCGCACCGGCCGGGCTTTTCACCAATTCCCAGTCAAATCCGAACAGAGTGTCGAAATACCCGCTATCCCAGCGTATCGGGTTGGGGGTCCAGGCACCTTCCAGCCCGCTGGTGATCGCATCGCCCGCTTTGCCGCTACCGAAACTGTTCTTCCAGCCAAGCCCCTGCTCCTCGATCGCCGCCCCCTCGGGCGCCGGGCCGCAATACTCGCCGGGATTGGCCGCGCCATGGGTCTTGCCGAAGGTATGCCCGCCGGCAATCAGCGCCACCGTCTCCTCGTCATTCATCGCCATGCGCGCAAAGGTTTCGCGAATATCGCGGGCCGAGCCGAGCGGATCGGGATT
>CANJOG010000035.1 GCA_947475475.1 Acetobacteraceae bacterium | reverse complement strand
CTCTGGCAACGCGGCGTCGGGCGAACCTTCCAGATCACCGCCAGCTTCTCCTCCATGACCGTGCGCGAGAACATCCAGACCGCCCTGCTCGCCCGCCACGGCGAGACCTGGTCCCTCTGGCGCGCCGCCCGCACCGCCCATGGCCAGGAAGCCGACGCCCTTCTGGCCCGCTGCGGCCTCGCCGGCCAGGAAAACCGCGCCGCCTCAGTCCTCGCCTATGGCGATCTCAAACGCCTCGAACTCGCCATCGCACTCGCCGGCGCCCCGCGCCTGCTGCTGATGGACGAACCCACTGCCGGCATGGCCCCCGCCGAACGCCTGGCCCTGATGGCCCTCGTCCGCGGCCTCGCCACGGAACGCGGTCTCGCCGTGCTGTTCACCGAGCATGACATGGATGTCGTCTTCGGCACCGCCGACCGCGTCCTGGTGCTCGATCGCGGCGAACTCATCGCAGAAGGCCCCCCCGCCGCCATCCGCGCCGATGCACGCGTCCGCACCGTCTATCTCGGAAGCGCCGCATGAGGCTGGACATCCAAGACCTCTCCGCCGGCTACGGAAAAGCCGAGATTCTGCGAAGCATCTCGCTGACCGTCGAATCTGGCGCGCTACTCGTGCTGCTCGGCCGCAACGGCGCGGGCAAGAGCACGCTGCTAAAATCCATCATCGGCCTCGCCCCGCCCCGTGCCGGCAGCATCCGCGCCGACGGCACCGAACTCGCGGGCCTGCCCCCGCACCGCATCGCACGCCTCGGTATTGGCTATGTTCCGGAAGAACGCCGGATCTTCACCGACCTCACCGTGGCTGAAAACATCGAAGTCGGCCGCCGCCAGGGTGCCGACGGGCACTGGACACCGGCGCGGCTATTCACCCTCTTCCCCGCCCTCGCCGAGCTTTCCCAACGCCGAGGTGGCCAACTCTCCGGCGGCGAACAGCAAATGCTCGCCCTCGCCCGCACACTGGCTGGCAATCCGCGACTGCTCCTGCTCGATGAACCGGCGGAAGGTCTGGCGCCGGTGATTGTCGATCAGCTTGGGACGGCACTGGCGGCATTGAAGGCGACAGGCACGACCATCCTGCTCACCGAGCAAAGCATCCGCTTCGCCTCCGGCCTCGCCGATCAGGCCGCCCTGATCGAAACCGGAACGGTCGTCTGGACCGGCACGCTGCCGGCGCTGATGCAGAACGATGCGTTGCGCATGCGGGTGCTCGCCGTATAGTCCCCCGATAACACACGGGGGAAATCTTGCGCCGGCCAAAACTCGACCGCGTCGCCAATATCAACGACCTGCGCGAGATCGCACGCCGCCGCACGCCACGCATCTTTTTCGATTATGTCGATGGCGGCTCCTATAGCGAAGCGACCATGCGCGCCAATGTCACCGATTTCGACAAATGGGGCTTCGCACCGCGCTTTCTCGTCGATGTCTCCGGGCGTTCGCTCAACTCCACCATTCTCGGCCGCCCGACAAAGCTCCCCTTCATGATCGCGCCCACCGGGCTTGCCGGCATGCTCTGGCCCAGCGGCGAAGTCGCCGGCGCACGCGCTGCCAACACGGCCGGCATCCCGCTCGCCCTCTCCACCGTCTCCATCTGTGGCATGGAGGAGGTCGCCGCCGCCACCAGCGCCGGCTTCCACTTCCAGTTCGCCATGACGCGCGATCGCGGACTGGCCGAGGCCATGCTGGAGCGGGCCCGCGCATGCGGCGCGGAAGCCGTGCATTTCACGGTGGACTCGCTCATCCCCGCCATGCGCGAGCGGGACCAGCGCAACGGCCTGCGCGTCATGACCCGCCCATCGTCGCGCACCATCATGGGCATTCTCGCCAAGCCCGGCTGGGCAATGACGCATATGCCAAACGGCAAGTTGCCGCGCTTCGGCAATCTGCCACCTGAGAGCGGGCGCGACATCATCGAACAGACCGCCGCCTTCGGCCGCGTGATGGAGCCAAACATCACCTGGGAACACCTGACCTGGCTGCGCCGCACCTGGAAAGGCAAGCTGGTCTTCAAGGGCACAATGACAATCGGCGACGCAGAGCGCGCCGTGGAGGAAGGCTGCGATGCGGTGGTGGTGACCAATCATGGCGGCCGGCAGCTCGACGGCAATCTCTCCTCCATCGCCGTGCTGCCGCGCATTGCCGAGGCCGTGGGCGATCGCACTGAAATCATCTTCGACAGCGGCATCCGGCGCGGCACCCAGATCGCCAAGGCGCTGGCACTCGGCGCCCATTCCGTCATGATCGGACGCGCTTGGCTCTACGGACTCGCCGCCGGCGGGGAAGCGGGCGTGGCGCTGGCAATCCGGCTGCTGGCCGATGAACTCTCGATCACGCTCGGCAGCCTCGGACTAAATTCGATCGACGAGCTGCGCCGGCTCGGCCCGTCGCTGATCGAGCCGGTCTGATGCACCGCCGGCACGAGATACCACACACCAAAAGGGGGAGATTGGAGGCCACGTCCACTCTGCCTATAACGAGCGCGACATAAGGGGGAGACGAAAATGCGGCCAGCCAATATCAGCCGGGTTGCCAATATCGAGGATCTGCGCCAGATCGCCCGGCGCCGCGTGCCGAAAATCTTCTTCGACTATGTCGATGGCGGCTCCTACAGCGAAGCCACCATGCGCGCCAATGTCGATGATTTCGACAAATGGGGCTTCGCCCCGCGCTTCCTCGTCGATGTCAGCAAGCGCACGCTGGACACCACCATTCTCGGCCAGAAATCCGCGCTGCCCATCATGATCGCGCCGAACGGGCTGACCGGCATGCTCTGGCCGAAAGGCGAGGCCGTGGCGGCACGCGCCGCGCATGCGGCGGGGATTCCACTGACGCTCTCCACCGTGTCGATCTGCACCATGGAAGAGGTCGCCGCCGAGGCGAAATCCGGCTTCCACTTCCAGCTCTATTTGCCCAAGGACAAGGGGCTGGCGAAATCTTTCCTCGATCGCGCGAAAGCCTGCGGCGCCGGCGCCATCCATTTCACCGTCGACGCCAATCTTCCCGCCCTGCGCGAGAAGGATCTCTATAACGGCCTCCGCTTCGCCGGCACGCCCGCGCTGCGCACCATGCTGGACATCCTGGCCCACCCGCAATGGGCGCTCGCCCACGTCCCCACTGGCCGCATGCCCCGCTTCGGCAACCTCCCGCCCGAGACCGGCCGCGACCTGCTCGAACAGACCGCCAACATGGGCAACATCAACGAGCTGGTGATCACCTGGGACCATCTCCGCTGGATCAGGCAGAACTGGGACGGCAAGCTCGTCTTCAAGGGTGCCATGACCGTCGAGGACGCACGCCAGGCCGTCGATGAAGGCTGCGACGCTGTTGTCGTCACCAATCACGGCGGCCGGCAGATGGACGGGATTCTCTCCTCCGTCGCCGTGCTGCCGCGCATTGCCGCGGCGGTGGGTGGCCGGACGGAAATCATCCTCGATAGCGGCATCCGCCGCGGGACACAGATCGCAAAAGCCCTGGCCCTGGGGGCTGACTCCGTGATGATCGGCCGTGCCTATCTCTATGGCCTGGCCGCCGCCGGCGAGGCCGGCGTGGCGCTGGCGATCCGGCTGCTGGCGGACGAACTGTCGATCACGCTGGGCAGCCTGGGGCTGAATTCGATTGCCGAACTGCGCGCCAAGGGGCCGGGGATCATCGAACGCATCTGATAAAATTCAGACTCGTTCGAACTCCAGACCGAAGACGACAACACCGAGCTTACGTAGATCGGTGCCGCCATACTGGCTCGGCTGCACAGTCGGGCCAGGATCGAAGACGAATTCGCAAATGCCATCATTGGTGGCGAGCAGGCGTTGCGGGACGGTGAAGATCAATGTCCCGCCGTCTCGATCGCCCTCGAAACTGGTCTCCATCGGCACATCATTGGCAAGAACGCCGATATCATGGCCGGCGCTGGCCTCTGGCCGGCCAAAACGCAGCGTCACCTTGTAGGACGCATCGGCGCGCAGCGGCAGGTCGAGCGAGAAGTGCCGGCTCGGGCCGGTCCAGCGCAAATGACCGGTTTCGGTTTCTTCCGGATCGAACCAGCCAGAGCCCGGAATGATATCGCCGAGATCAAGCCGGAACGAGCCCTGAGGCGTGCGATAGACACCGCGTTCGCGTAACAGCGCCAGCGCCACGGCGCGTTCGCGCCGCGCAATCACCGCCTTGGCCTCTTCATACAGAATCAGGTCGTTCTGATTATACTCGTTGAGAATGGCGTAGTCGTCATCATTCAACTCGGGGCGCCGGTGATTGGGATTCTCGTTCATTTCCGGAAAAGAGGCGACCGGGTGGTAGTCCATCGCGGCGGTGAGCACACGCAATATGCCCGGCAGGTTTTCCAGCATGCCGACGAATTCCGTCTCCTCCAGCGTTTGCCTCGCTACATCCAGATCCGGATGATTCCCCACAACATCCGCCGCACGCAGGCCGCCCCGCCCGCTCGCATTTCGGACAGCACTGCGCGTTTCCTCGAAACTTGCCGTGGCCGAGAGATAGGCGGTCTGCACATCACGCTGATGTTCCATGATCGGCCGCATGCGCAGCATCTCGAAGACCTGCTTGCCCTTCACCATCGCGTGGTCGGGATGAAAATTCGGATCGCGCGCCATATGCTGCAATCCTGAGATCGTGCGCTGTATCGGATCGCGCAGCATTGCCAGGGCGCGCGTGCCGGGCGGCAAGCCACCGCGGACGTTATTCCGGAAATGGCCACGGAACAGCTTGAAGCTGGCGATTTCCGCCGGGTTGAGCTGTGCCAGGGCCGACCATTCCTGGGCCGGACAGATTTCTTGCGGATGGTATTGATTGGCCAGGTACAGCCGCATGGACATGCCGGCCGTCTTGGGGATGTGCAAAAAAACCAGAGGCTTTCTTGCGGAAATTGAAAAGAATTCCATCGAGTAAACGCGCGCCGTGAAAGGTTTCTCCTACTTATCCCCAGGCGCGATCGCTGCCAAGTCGATTTATCCATAGGTCAGGCAATATTATTTGGCTGGGTGGAATTCCCCATCCGGCCCGATCATTTCCAGCGTCCCGGAGTCGATGCCAAAATAGGCCCCGGTCAGTGTCAGGGCGCCGCTGGCAATGCGTTCGGCTATCCAGGGGAAGGTTCGCAGATTCTCCAGCGATAGTCGCACCGTCTCGTGTTCGCAGCGCGTCTGCTGTTCGGCGGGATCGTCGCAGGCCAGCGCGCGCGCGCGGGCCGGCGCGGCAATCCTGATCCAAGACATGACAAAATCGCTGGTACCATCAGCGCGGTCGTCCAACAGCGCGCGCACACCACCGCACATGGCATGTCCCAGAACAATCAGATGCTCGACCTCGAGCACGCGAATACCGAATTCCAGCGCGGCGCTGGTGCCGTGATATTTTCCATCCGGCGCATAGGGCGGCACCAGATTGGCAACATTGCGGACCACGAAAAGTTCGCCCGGCCCGGCATCGAAAATCATCGCCGGATCAACGCGGCTATCCGAGCAGGCGATAATCATCGCGCGCGGCCGCTGCCCATTCGCCGCCAGTCGCTCGAAGGTGGCGCGGCGCTCCGGCCATTCCTCGGCACGGAAGCGTTGGTAGCCTTGCAGAAGTCGGTCCATCATATCTCGGTCCCCTCGCGCAACGCGCCGGCGTAGCAAACCGGCGAGGCAGCAGGTGCGGCATCGTTACGTATCTCGGCGAGGCCGCGCAAAGCGGTCCCATCAGCGGCAAAATTCGCCGGATCGAGCCAGACAGCAAGTGCCGCCGCGCAACGCGGCCATTCATCGGCGAGAATGCTGTAATAGGCGGTGTCGCGCTGGCGCCCCTTCACAACCATGTGAGCGCGCAACACGCCTTCATAGCGAAAACCGAGACGCTCGGCGGCGCGACGCGACGCCGCATTCAGCGAATCACATTTCCAGGTCAGCCGGCGATAGCCGAGTTCATCGACGGCAAGCCGCATCACCATGAACAGCGCCTCGGTCCCCGCGCGTGTGCGCTGCATCCGAGGCGAGAACCAGATATTGCCGATCTCAATGGCCGCATTACCCGGCTGGATATCCAGCAGCGCGAGCCAACCCGACGCCTGCCCCGACACAACCGGCCGCACCGCCCAGAGCAGCGGATCATGCGCGCTGGCCCAGGCATCGATCTGCGCGACCAGTTGCGCCTCGCTCTCATAGGGGCCGTAGCGCGTATAGGTGAAGCTCGCCTCAGCCCCTTGGGCCGCAGCGAACAGATCAGCAGCGTGCCGCCGATGCAGCGGTTCAAGTTCCACATGCCGCCCGCGCAGCTTCACCCGCGCCGGCAATGGGCGAGGTGCCGCATCGACCAGGGGACCAAGCGGCAAGTCTGCTGATGCCACCATCATCTCCGCCTCACTCAGCAGCGATGGCGGGCCTGGCATTCAGCGTCCGCAACGCACGGTCGATCCATTGCGCGGTGATATTTTCCTGCAAGCGGTTCTGCCGCAAACGCTCACCCAGACCTGGGAAATCGACGCGATCAAGCGCCTGGTCCTGGTTAAAGCAGGAGAACACCACACTGCGCGCGCCGGTCACCGGATCGATCTGCGGTTGCAGGCACTGGGCGCAGACTTCCTTCATCATGCACTGCATCGGCGAGTTGATGCTGCCAATCGCCGTGTGTTTCGGATTGAGCATCGGCGCCAGCACGCCATGCCGCGCCGCACCCACTGCTTGCATCATGCGGTCTGACCCGATCGCGATGATATACTCGGCGTCCTTCAACGGCACCGCCTGTTCGCCAAGCTGGCCGGAGCCATAAGCCGCCATCGCCTGCACGATATTGCCAACAAAGCTCTTATCCTGCGGCCGCCCCGGCGTGAATCCCGGCGCCTCATCACAGCACCAGACAATCGCATCGGCCGCGCGCTCGATCTCTTCGACCTTGTACCGATCAATGACCTTCTTATAGCCGGCGAAATAGATCACCTTGCTGCCGGCCTTGCGCATCGCCGCACCAATCGAGAACAGCACCGCATTGCCAAGCCCGCCGCCAACCAGCGCGACAGTCGATTTGGAATGAATTTCCGTCGCCATGCCGGTCGGCCCCATCAGCACGACCTGCTCGCCCTTCTTGAGCAGGGCGCAGAGATCGGAACTGCCGCCCATTTCCAGCACGATAAGCGAGACAGTGCCGGCCTTCGCATCGGCCGAAGCCCCAGTCAGCGCCAGGCCCTCCATGGTCAGGATGGTGGTGCCGATTTTCTCTTCACTCACACGCGGGGCATTCAGTTCGAAATTCTGCAAGCGATAGAACTGGCCGGGGCGGAAATTGCGTGCCGCAGCCGGAGCCTTGATTACCACTTCGATGATGGTCGGCGTCAGACGGATCACATCATGCACGCGCGCGATGAAGTTCTCTTCGACCTTCTTCAGCATCGCCGGCCCGGTCACAGTGGTGGCCTTGCGGGAGGCGAGCACACGGCTGACCACCGGATAACCCTGCTTGGCTGCCCCCATCGCCTTGACCACATTGCCGAAGAAACTGGGATGCAAATCACCGAAATAGGAGATGAACCTTCCATCCTTGGCACGATGCATCAGCACATCGGCGCGTTCCGGTTTGGATATGGCACGTTCCGGGCTCACCGGATTGCCCTTGTCATCGACCGCCTGGAAATACTTGCCGTCAAGTTGAATCCGCTTGTCCTCACGCGCCAGAACCGTATTCGGCTGGGTGCCGGCAGCGACCAGAATGGAGCGCGCAGCCAACACCACCTCGCGCCCATCGGCTGCGGTACAGCGCAGCGCACTGGCATGCTGGTATTCGTCCACCTCCACCGCAGCCGGCGTCAGCCCCTCGGCGAAGCGCACGCCTTCTTCCAGCGCCTTGGCCACTTCCTCGTGGTTCAGCGTGTAGGAGGGGGCATCGGTCAGCTTACGGCGATAGGCGATCGTCGCACCACCCCACTGACTGAGCAGCTTGTTGAAATCGGGATGCCGCTTTTCGCGCCAGGAAAAATGGCGTTCGTCCCGAATCATTTTTCCATGGCGCAAGAATTCATCCGCGATCTTCCAATCTTCCCCGCTCCAGTGACGCGTGACATTTTCCTTGCCGCGCTCCATGACCAGATGATCATAGCGGGTGGCAAACTTCTCCACCTGACGCACGTAATAGGCGAGCGCCTCGGTCGCGGTATCCACCGCGGTCAGACCGCCGCCAATCACCACCACCGGCATGCGAATTTGCAGATTAGCGATAGACGACTTCTTCGCCGCCCCGGTGAGTTGGAGACCCATCAGAAAGTCCGACGCCTGTCGCACGCCGCGCGCAAGACCATTCGGAATATCGATATAGGTCGGCTTGCCCGCGCCCATACAGAGCGCGATGTGATCGAAACCCATGTTCCAGGCATCGTCGATCGAAACCGTTCCGCCGCCGCCAAAGCGCACGCCGCCAAACGCCGCAAAAGTCCGCCGGCGTTCCAGCAGCAGCCGGATCAGCTTCAGGTAGTTCTTGTTCCAGCGCACGGTGATGCCGTATTCGGCCACGCCGCCGAAACCAGCCATGGCGCGATCATCGAGATTTTCATACAGGCTCGCCACATCGCGCACCGGCGCATGCGGATCAAAACCGAGCGGCTCGATCTTCAACCCGTCAATGGCGACAACCGTGTGGCCGTCATTCATCAGATGTTGCGCCAGCGTAAACCCGGCCGGGCCAAGCCCCACCACCAGCACCTTACGGCCGGAATCGGCCTTGGGCAGCGGACGGCGTATATCCAGCGGATTCCAGCGCGTCAGCAACGCATAGATCTCGAAACCCCACGGCAGCGACAGCACATCGCGCAGAATCGTGGTCTCGGCCTGGGGAATATCGACCGGCTCCTGCTTCTGATAGATGCAGGCTTTCATGCAATCATTGCAAATACGATGGCCAGTCGCAGCCATCATCGGATTGTCGATGGCGATGGTCGCAAACGCGCCGAGCAAATGCCCCTTGGCGCGCAGCTCATGCATTTCGCTGATTTTCTCTTCCAGCGGGCAGCCAGCCAGCGTCACGCCGAAGGGTGACTTCTGATACGCATTGGTCTTGCGGTCGCGCAGCCCTTTCGAGCAGCTATCCTTGCCCTGATGATGGCACCAGATGCAGTAATTCATCTGGTCCAGACCCTGCTGCGTATTCATGCCGGCATCGGTCAGCGCGAAACCATCGCGCGCGCGCCAGTCATGTTCCGGCAGGCGCATCATCGTCACGCCATCGATCTCGATCGTCTCGACCGGCACCAGATTCTGGTGATCCACCTTGCGCGGGCTGCCCCACAGCGTCTGCCCCGCATGCGCGGCACGGCCGGCCGGCGCTAGCGTCGCCCAGGCAGCATACCGCGCGGCCAGATCGAGCCCGGCCTCATTGCCATCCGCCTGGAACTTCACAACCGCACGCGAGAACGCAATCTCGCTCATCGCGGCACCCATCAGCGCTTCCAGCTCGGCCCGCATCGCCGCACCATCGAAGCCAGACGGATCGGTATATTTCTTCACCGCCTGGCGCTGCACGAACAGCCGCTTGCAGGCGTGGATTTCATCGAGGAAGCGAGTCCGCTCAGCAATCTTGTCGAGCTGCGCCTCAATGCCGAACAGCGTGCCGACATAGTCTTCCAGATGCGGCCCAAGGGCGAGGATCAGATCGGATTCCGCCTTGTCGTCCAGCGCCGCCGGCTTGGCCCGCGCCGCCATCAGCTGCGTATGCAGCGTCACATCGGCCGCTTTCAGCCGCGTGACAAAACCGCGGTCGAGCCGCACCAGCCCCTCGCGGCGGGAAAGTTCGGCGAAGCTGAAGCCATGGCCAAGAGTAACGGAATCCATCGAAACCAACTTCCTTGCGAGTCGACCAGCCCAGAGCGGACCGATGCGATTCTGCGTGCTTTCTATGGGAGCATGATGAACAGCGCCGGCGATATGCGCCGTCAGCCGCCATGCCCACGGTTCTGCGCTGCCGGGCAGCATGCCCATCACAGCATCTGTGGCGGATGCCACAGGCTGGCGAGCACGGCAAGCGATACGACGCGGGGGTTTGCGCGACCCTGTTCTGTAAAAATATGGATGTGGGCAAATTTAACAAATTTTAATCGTTATTCGCCGGAATACCTCCCCCAAAAGCAAGGCCGGCGGCCCTTGCGGGCCGCCGGTTCCCAAGACGGGATGAAGGTTATTTGGGGGGAAACGCGTCATCACAGTCTGGAGGCACATCAGAAGGCCAGGTCGTTCAGTTCGTCCGGACCGGCGAGCCATTGCCGAGCGAGACAGAGGCGTGCTTGGCGGTCGTCTTGCTGCCGAGTTCCGCCGAGGGCTTGCCAGGCGCCGGAGTCTTGCCCTTCGCGTCAGTCGCCTTGAGATCGGCTCCCTTGGCATCCGGTGTCTTCACGGCCGGGGTCTTCACCTCGGCGGTCTTGCCGGTGGTACCCGTGGCCTTGGTCGTGTCCGCCTTGACCGCATCCGCCTGCTTGGCCGGGGCCGGGGCAGTCACGCCGGCGGGCTGGGCGGTTCCGGTGGTGCCATTCTGGGCCATCGCGGGAAGGGCGACGGTGCCGAGCAGGAGGGCGGCGAGAGCGAGGCGGGAGAAGTTACGCATTGCGGTGTGTCCCGAAGGATCAGGCCCGATTGCCTGATGACGAGAAGATGCCTGCCAGTGAAGGCGGCATCTCGGCACAATCATGGCGGCGTTGCGGCAGCGAATTAAAACCGTGCAATCTTGAAGGCAAATCCCCCGGCTGGTCAGACGACTTGGTTGCGGGCGCACCCTTGCGTATTCTCCCGTACAGAATCCCAACCGCGCCCGGCCCATACCGCGCGCGACTGGCCTGCCAGACCACGCAAGGTGCCGAGGAAACAAAGCCATGAACGCCGCTCCCGCCCTGACTTACGACGCCGCCCACCAATCCTGGCAGCGTGACCCCGAGGGCTGGTGGCGCGACGCGGCCAAACTCGTCTCCTGGGACCGCGCGCCGGACCGCATCTACACCCCCGCCACCGGCCCCTACGGCGCCTGGTTCGAAGGTTCCAAGCTCAACATCTCAGCCAATTGCCTGGACCGCCACGTCG
>CANJOG010000034.1 GCA_947475475.1 Acetobacteraceae bacterium | reverse complement strand
TGGTCCGCTTCGCCCGCGAGAACCAGGTGGACCTCATCGTCCCCGGCCCCGAGGCGCCGCTGGTGGCTGGCCTCGCCAATGCCTGTGCCACGGCCGGCCTGCGCTGCATTGGCCCGAGTGCGGCCGCCGCCCAGCTCGAAGGCAGCAAGAGCTTCACCAAGGATATCGCGGACGCCGCCGGCATTCCCACCGCCGCCTGGGAGAAATTCGAGGATGCGGATGCGGCCCTCGACTTCGTCCGCCGCCGGGGCGCGCCCATCGTGATCAAGGCCGATGGCCTGGCCGCCGGCAAGGGCGTCGTCGTCGCCATGACGCTGGAAGAGGCGGAGGACGCCATCACCGACCAGATGCGCCGCCGCACGCTCGGCGATGCGGGCTCCACCGTGGTGATCGAGGAATGTCTGTTCGGCGAGGAGATGTCCCTCTTCGCCCTCTGTGACGGCACCACCGCCCTGCCGATCGGCCTGGCGCGCGACCATAAGCGCGTTGGCGATGGCGATACCGGCCCGAATACCGGCGGCATGGGCGCCGTCTCGGTCAAGCTCCCGCCCGGCTCGACGCTGCTGGAAGATCTCACCGACACGATGATCCGCCCGGCGCTGGCCGAAATGGCCCGCCGTGGCACGCCGTTTCGCGGCATCCTCTTTGCCGGGCTGATGATCACCGTGAGTGGCGCCTATCTCATCGAATACAATGTCCGTTTCGGCGATCCGGAATGTCAGGCCCTGCTGCCACGCCTGAAATCGGACCTCCTGCCCGCTTTGGTCGCTGCCTGCGACGGTGAACTTTCCGATTTCGATTTGCGCTGGAGCGATGATGCCTCGATCTGCATCGTCATGGCGGCGAAGGGTTATCCCGGCACCTATGCGAAGGGTGGCGCCATCAACGCGCTGGATCGTGCCGCCGCGCTGCCGGGTGTTCGCATCTTCCATGCCGGCACCGAACGCCGCAACGGCCAACTCGTCTCTATTGGCGGCCGCGTGCTCTCGGTCTGCGCCACCGCGCCCAGCCTCGCCGAGGCGCAGGCGCGCGCCTATGCGGCGGTGGATGCCCTGGATTTCCCGGACGGGTTTTGCCGTCGCGACATTGGCGCAGGCATGAAAGTCTGAACGCGGAGCGCCTGCCCGCCCACTCGGAAAAATCCGCAAAAAACGTGAGGAAATGACGCCATGACCGCAGGAAAGCCGGCCACACCAAGCTACGACGAACTGCGCCGGCGCACGGATGCTCCCGCCGGCTCCGCCTGGGGCGTGCATGGTCCCGACGATGACATCGGCACGATCAACTTCCTGACGCCGCAGGCCCTGGTTTCTGCGGCGCATGCGGTGCAGCGCGGCCGGATCTTCAACCTCGATTGCGCACTCGACGCCTTCGACGGATTGTCGCCGCATCGCGCGCCCATGGTCCATACAATACATGGCGAGGCCCGGCATCATTCGCGCGACGACAAGCTCGATTCCTTCTATTTGCAGTGCTCCTCACAGATCGACGGTTTGCGGCATTTCCGTCATCCAGTGTATGGATTCTACAATTTCACACCGACGGAAGAGGTCGCAGTTGGCACACGCCGCCTCGGCATCCAGCGCCTCGCTGAACACGGCGTGGCGGGACGCGGCGTGCTGCTCGATGTGGACCGTTACCGGCGTGCGCAGGGCGCACCGCTGGACATGATGGCCGGCGAGGCATTCGGCCCAGACTTGCTCGATGCCGTCGCCAAGTCGCAAAATATCACCTTCCAGAAGGGTGACATCCTGCTCATCCGCACCGGCTGGCTGCGCTTCTATGTCGACGAGGCAAGCGAAGAAGACCGCGCCTCCCTCGCCAAGAAAATCCGCTGCCCCGGGCTGATCCAGTCGCATGAGATGGTCGCCTGGATCTGGGATAATGCATTTTCGCTCTGCGCCACCGACACGCCTGGCGTCGAGGCCGTGCCATCCGTGGCGACATCTCCCTTCGCGGCCGAGCTGGCCGATGTGCCGGGTGTGCCGAAGACGCTGGCCGCCATGCTGCATCCGACGCTGATCGGCATGCTGGGGCTCAGCCTCGGCGAATTCTGGGCGCTCGACGAACTGGCCGAGGATTGCGCCGCCGATGGCCGCTACGATTTTCTCTGCATTGCCAAACCGCTTAACCTGACTGGTGGCGTCGGCTCGCCGGCGAATGCGATGGCGATCAAGTAGCCCCCTCTATTTGCGTGGCATGTGCTGATCGGCGTCCCAGGCATCGCCATTGCCCAGCGCCTTGAGCACATGCCGCTCGACTTCCATTTTCGTCGCCGAGCGCGGCAAGGACGGCAGGAACTGGACAAACCGCGGCGCCTTGAACGCCGCCATGCGGGCCCGGCACCAGAGCACGATTTCCCTCGGATCGATGGTAACGCCATCTTTTGGCACGATGAAGGATTTCACCTCGTCCTCGGCCAGTTCCGATGGCACACCGATCACGGCGAGTTCGCGAATCCCCGGATAGGCGCCAAGCACTTCCTCAACCTCATGGACCGAAATGTTCTCGCCGCGCCGGCGCAAAAAATGCGCCTGACGGCCGGTGAAAAAAAGATCGCCATCGTCATCCAAATGACCAAGATCACCAGTATGCAGCCAGAGATTGCGAAATGTCTCCAGCGTCTTTGGCAGATTGTTGTAGTATTCGGACATGAAGATATGCGGCACCAGCGGGCGCAGGCAGATCTCCCCGGTCTCCCCCGCCGCCACTGGCCGGTCCAGCTCATCGCGGATCGAGACTTCCGCCCAGTTCCAGCCGCGCCCATTGCTGGTCGGCTTGGCACCGTCAATGTCGCCCCGAATGATCAGCACGCCACCGCCTTCGGACAGCGAATACAGGTTCAGCACCTGCGTGCCGAAACGCGCGGTGAAATCCTGCGAGACGCTGGCGGGCAATTGTCCAAGACCGCCGATCGTGCAACGCAACCGGTGGGCCCGATCCTCCGATGAGGCCGACGCCTGCATGAGCAGCACCATGATGGTGCCGACAATGCAGGTAATCGTCGCATCGGTCTCCCGCACCCGCTCCCAGAATGTGCTGACGCTGAAACGCGGTTCGATATAGGTCGGGATATTGCAGACCATCGGCCCGATAATGCCGAGCATCAGCCCGGCATTATGGAACAGGCTCAGCACGCAGAAATTCACATCGTCAGGGCCGATATCGTAGCTTTCCTTGTAGCGGTAGCCGGCGGCAATCCAGGCGAAATGCGGCAGCAGCGCGCCTTTCGGGCGGCCGGTGGTCCCGCCGGTATAAAGAATGACAGCGGGATCTTCCGGACGCAGCGCTACCTCCGGCGCCGGCACGCAGTCACGCAGCAAATCCGCGAATGGTGCGTAGCCCGCGCAGGCCTCCCCGGCGATGAACAGGCGAAGATCGGCGGGCAGTGTCAACGCATCGACACGCTCGCGCAGCTCCGGATCAACCACCAGGACAGACGGCGACGCATCGGCAATGGTATGGTCGAGATCATTGCCAATGAGCGCCGCATTGATTGGCAGCCAGATGCCGCCGATTCGCATCGTGCCAAGCCAAACCAAGATCTGTTCAATCCTGTTTGGCAGAAAGCACGCCACCCGGTCGCCCTTGCGGACTCCGAGCGCCCAGAGATTGGCGGCAACCTTGCGTGTCTGCTCGTCCAGTTCGCCATAGGTCAGGCGCGTGCCGCAGATATCCATCGCAAACGTGCCGGACTGATGCCGGGCGCGATGATCCACCAGCTCGTTGATCGTGTCCCATTCGATCCGCACGCCATTGACGACGACTGGACTGGACATCCGCATTCCCCCGCTTGCCGCCTTGCCAGGCGAACCATTTCCGTCCGCCCTGCGCAGGCAGCATACGTTTTGCCTAAACGCAGCCCTGGCAAGGGTCAATCACCCCGACTTGCAAAAATGCCGTGCGGTGCTTTGATACTCGCCAGAGGAGACCAATCCATGCCCTTGCGCGACATCGCCGCCATCACCGGCATTGGGGAGACGAAATATTGCCGCAATGCCGGCCGCAGTTCCGTCTCGCTGAATGTCGAGGCCGCCCTTGCCGCGATCCGCGATGCCGGACTGCAGCCCAAGGATATCGACGGCATTATCGCGCTGACCTATGGCGGTATCGTCGCCGAGGATTTCATGACGAATCTTGGCATCTCCGATCTGCGCTTCTCCGGCGCCTGTCCGCTGGGAGGGGCAAGTGCGGTGGCCGGGCTGCAATCGGCGGCGGCCATGATCAAGGCTGGGATTTGCCGGCATGTTTTGCTGCCCGCCGGCCGCAACGGCGCCTCCGGCCCGCGCGTGACCAATATCGTCGCCGCCATTCCGCAAATGAAAGTGCTGGCCGAATTCGAGCGTCCGCTCGGCGTCTTTGGCCCGGCGCAGTTCTACGCGCCAATGGTGCGCCGGCACATGGAACTCTACGGCACCACCAGCCGGCAATTGGGTGAGATCGCGGTGACAATGCGCCGCCATGCCATGCTGAGCGACAATGCCATCATGCAAAAGCCCATGACGATCGAGGATCACCAGGCCTCGCGCATGATCGCCGATCCGCTGCGCGCACTCGATTGCTGCATCGAAAGCGACGGCGCCGCAGCGGTGGTGGTCAGCGCCGCCGATTTCGCCCGCGACGCGCCGAATACCCGGGTGCTGATCTCAGGACTCGCCGAAGCGCATCCGGAATCACCGAGCATCGCAACACAGCGGGCCGACCTCACCAAACTCGGCACCGCCAAGGCCGCCCCGCGCGCCTTCGCCATGGCGGGCGTGACACCATCGGACATCGACCTCGCCGAACTCTATGACTGCTTCACCTATATCGTGCTGTGCCAACTCGAGGATCTTGGATTTTGCAAGAAGGGCGAGGGCGGCGCTTTCGTCGAAGGCGGACGGATCAGCCTGGGTGGCGCATTGCCCGTGAACACTCATGGCGGCCTGCTGTCCCAGGCGCATGTCAGCGGCATGAACCACATCGTCGAACTGGTGCGTCAATTGCGCGGCCAGGGCGGCAAGGCGCAAGTCAAGGATGCCGAGCTCGGCCTGGTGACCGGCTATGGTGATTTCAGCGATGCCTCCATCGCCATCATGCGGAGAGGGTGAGAGTCATGGACAGCGCCTATACTGGACCACTTCCAGAGCCGACCCAGGATTCGCAACCTTACTGGGACGGTCTGAAACGCCACAAACTCCTGTTTCAGCGTTGCGTATCCTGCGGCACAATCCGCCACTATCCGCGGCCGATGTGTGCGACCTGTCATTCCATGGAGCTGGAATGGATCGAATCGCGCGGCCATGGACACGTGCATAGCTGGGCGGTCACGCATCACGCCTTCCACCCGTCCGTTAAGGACCGGCTGCCCTATGTGATGGCCATGGTGGATATGGAGGAGGGTGTGCGGGTGAATGCACCGCTGCGGGGCTGCGCACCAGAGGATGTCAGTGTCGGATTGGGCGTGAGCATCGCGTTCGAAGACGTTACGCCGGATGTCACCTTTCCGGCCTTCACCCTCGCCTGACAGCCAGTCAGTAGCCCTTCACGGCAATCTCCGGCCGCCACACAACATGCCGGCCGCGTCCCGCTGCCTTCGCCGCATACAGCGCCACATCGGCGCGGCGCAGCAACTGCCCGACCGTAAGTTGCTCACCAACGGCGAGGGCGATGCCGATCGACGCACCGACCACTACCGTCTTGGCGCCGACCGCGAATGGATCGGCCAATGTCGCAATCACCTTGCGCGCCAGCGCCTCCGCCTCCGCCAGCCCGGCATCGGGCAGCATGATGGCGAACTCATCGCCGCCAAGCCGGGCCGCAATCGATGACGCAGGAACACCGGCCTCCAAGCGCCTGGCGATCGCCTCCAACAGTACATCGCCGGTCATGTGACCGAGCGCATCATTCACCGATTTGAACCCATCGAGATCGACAAACAGCACGGCGAAATACACGCCTTTTTCCAGCGCGTCTTCCAGTGCCTGCGTCAGCATCAGCCGGTTCGGCAAGGCCGTCAGCGAATCGTGATGCGCCAGATAGGCGATCCGCGCCTCGCCCCGCTTGCGCTCGGTAATATCCTCATACGTCGCAACCCAGCCACCATCCTCGATCAGCTGCTGCGTCACGGCAATGGCGCGGCCAAGCGCGTCCTCGCGGTTGAAATTGCCCGCGCAACGCTCTCGCGCGCAGCGCAGATTTTCAGCAATCAGCGCCACCATCAGGCAGCGTTCGTAGTCATGCGGCGCCGCTTCGTCAAAGATGCGCTGGATGAGCGTTCCACGCTCCGTCAGGCCCAGCGGCAATTCGAACATCGCGGCGAAGCGTTCGTTGCAGACAATCAGTCGGCCCGTACCATCGACCATGCACAGCGCCTGCGACATGTTGTTCAATGCCGCGTTGAACCGCACATTCTGCAAGCGCGTCTCCGCCACCGCCACGCTCACCCGTGCATTCGCCTGTTCGACCATCCGGTTGCGCAACGCAGGATCAGGACCAGGCCAATCATACAGGCCAAGACCAGACCCAGCACGAGCGAAAACCGCCAGTGTATGTCGCTCAGACTCGAAATGTCGGCGTCGAGCCGCTGCAAGCCGGCAACATACGAAATATTCGCCATCTGGTAGAGCGCAACCTCGATCGGCCGCAGAGCTTCCTGAATGCGCACCGCATCTGCGGCACTTACAGGCTGGCGCATCAGCGCGTTCGCCTGCGCCAATGAACTGGCCAGGGCCTGGCGGTTGGCGCGCCATTCCGGCTTGGAACTCACTTCCTCGCCAAGAGCGCCACGCGAAAGCAGATCGAGCCGGACCGCCAGGATATCCAGACGAACTTGCAACTTTTCCGCGAACTCAGCGCCGCCCTTGTCGCGCACATCCTGGGCCGCCGCGATCACAGCGGAGATTTCCAGCGCGCCCTGGCTCATCATCCAGCTGTGATGATAGCGGGAAATACGATTGATTTCCTGCTGATTCCGCCAGATCTGCCAGGCCATCCCGACGGCGGCCAGGACCAATGCGGCTGCCAGCACAACGACAAAGCGCTCCCACGATTTGCCCCAGCCTGTCCTGTGGTGCTCGGCCTGATTCACGTGAGCGTCCCGCCAATCAAAGTCTCAAGTCCCAGCATACGCCAGGGCCCGGATGGGTTAGGAAGGATAGTTTACAGCCGAAACGACATGGCCGCAAATGGCGACGCACCGGCGAATCCAGCACGCCCACCACACCGGTCCATGACGCTTTTATTCAGTCCAGCGCCGCCACCAGCGCCTCGGCGGTGCGGCCATTGGCGATCGTCGCTGCCCGCGCGTCATAATGCACGCCCCCCTCGCGGGCGAAGGCATGCATCACCGCCGGATAGGTGTAGGCCGACACATGTGTGTTCGACTTGCTCGCCGCGACCACCTGTGCACGCCCTTCGGCCGGGAAAAATTCGTCCTCATCGGCAATATGCACGATCAGCGGCGCCCGCACCTTGCCGATATTGCCCAGCAGCGCATCAAGCCCGACACCGTAATAGGAGACGTTCACATCCGAGTCCGACTGCTCGGCCATCATAAAGGCAAGCCGCCCGCCAAGGCAGTAACCGATCGTCCCGGCCTTGCCATTCGCCCCCGGCAGCGTGCGCGCGGCGGCCAGAGTCGCCTTGAGATCGGCAATGCCCTTCTCGAAATCGAAGGCATTGAACAGCGCAAAGGCCTTCTTCCACTCCGCCTCGGATTTGTCGGTGATGTTCACATTGCGCTCGATCCGCCAGAACAGATCGGGCGCGATGGCGATGAACCCCATCTCCGCAATCTTGCGGCAGGTCTCGCGCATCGACTCATTCACACCGAAGATTTCCTGGATGACCACAACCACGCCGGCACTGGCCTTGGAGGGGCGCGCCACATAGGCGTCGAAACTCTGGCCACCCTCGGCGGCGATCGCGATCTTGTCCATGGAGTGCTCCTGTTTGCGCGGCAACGGGGGATTATAAACCGGCTGGCGCTTCCGGGCCACTCCAGCCGCTCGTCACCGGGAAATCGCCACCGCGAGCATCGCGTGATGTTTCAGTGACAAAATCCGCCCTCAGGCCAGCACGCCCCGATCCAGCCGCGTGCCACCCGGCCGACCGGCAGCAAGACCGCCATCCACCGCCAGCTCCGCCCCGGTCACATAGGACGCCGCATCGCTGATAAGATAGAGCGAGGCGCGCGCAACCTCCTCCGGCTGGCCAATCCGTCCCGCGGGAATGTCCATCCGCGCTGCAATTTCATCGCGCGAGCCCGGATTGCGCAGCAGCATCGGCGTCTCGATGGCGCCCGGATGCACTGAATTCACCCGGATGCCGGACTTGCCCAACTCCGCCGCCATGGACTTGGTCATCCCACGCACCGCCCATTTCGAGGCCGTGTAGGCGGACTTGCCGCCAGTGCCGACCAGGCCCTGAATAGAGGAGATATTCACGATCGACCCACCACCCGATTGCACCATCGCGGGGACGCAGTTCTGCACGCCGAGAAAACAACCGATCAGATTGATGTCGAGCAGGCGGCGGAAATCATCCACCCGCGTATCGGCAATCGTGGCGTGATAGGAAATGCCCGCATTATTGACGAGCCCATCCAGCCGTCCATGCGCGGCCATCACCTGAGTGACCATCGCGCGCCAGTCATCCTCGCTGGTGACGTCGAGACGGGCGAACTCCACCCCGGCGGCCGGGCTCGCCGACGGCTTGATATCCGCGCCGATCACCACCGCCCCCTCGCTGGCGAAGAGCACGGCCGTCGCCGCCCCCATGCCACTCGACGCGCCGGTAACAATGACGACCTTGCCATCCAGAACGGACATGTTTTCTCTCCCTGACCGCGGCTTCAGACATGAAAAAGCCCGGCACGGGTCTCCCCGGCCGGGCCTGTTTCAGTCGCGGCCCTTGCGGGCAGGATCATGACTCAAACGTAGTGTTCTTCCAATGGCGCGAAGCCGTTGAAACGCTGGCTGGCATAGGTGGTCACATAGGCGCCGGTCGCATGCAGTTCGATCCGGTCGCCCGAGGTCAGCGCCAGCGGCAGCCGGTAATTGGCCTTCTCATACATGATGTCCGCGCCATCGCAGGTCGGCCCGGCAATCGCCACGCGTCCCACCTCGCCGCCATCATGCGGCGTGGTGATGCGGTATTTGATCGACTCGCCCTCGGTCTCGGCCAGGCCGCCGAAACGGCCAATATCGAGATAGACCCAGCGCGTGTCGTCATTCTTGTCGCGACGGCTCACCAGCACGACTTCGGCGCACACCACCCCGGCATCGGCGACGATGAAACGGCCGGGCTCGATCAGCATGTCCGGCAGAGCATTGCCGAAGCACTTGGTCATGGCATGCATGATGGCGATGCCGAAATCGTCGATCGAGGGCACGTCATCGCGGTAGCGCACCGGAAAGCCGCCGCCGAGATTGAGCATGCGGAGATTAATGCCCGCATCACGCAGATCGGTGAACAGCATGCCCACCTTGCTGATCGCCGCTTCGTAGCTGCTCGTCGTAGTCTGCTGGCTGCCCACATGGAAGGACAGGCCGAACGGATCGAGCCCCATCTCGCCAGCACGGACCATCAGGTCGCGCGCCGATTCAATGGTGGTGCCGAACTTGCGCGACAGCGGCCAGTCCGCGCCTTCATTCTCGACGAGGATACGGCAATAGACCCGGCTGCCGGGCGCATGACGCGCCAGCTTCTCCAGCTCCTCCTCGGAATCGAAGGCAAACATCGACACACCCTTCTCATAGGCGCGCGCAATCGCGCTCACCTTCTTGATGGTGTTGCCGAAGCTGATCGAATCAGGGCTCGCGCCGGCATCCAGGCATGACTGGACTTCCTCGAAGCTCGCGGCATCGAAGGAAGAGCCAAGCCCGACGAGCCGATCAAGAATCGGCGCGGCCGGATTGGCCTTCACGGCGTAATAGATCTGCGCAAGCGGCAGAGCCTTGCGGAGCGCACGGAAGTTCTCTTCCACACGGTCTACATCAAGCACAAGACACGGCGTTGCCGGCACTTGTGCAAGGAAACGGGCGATTTTGGGATTCATCGCACCCGGCCTCCCCTCATATAGGATGCTCACCTGACTAAGACGGTGAGACACCAGTTGACGAAACGGTCGAACGAACCAGCGACCAGACGATTGCCAGAACGCTTGACGTCGTTGCGTAACCACGAGGGCCAGAGGCACGTGCGTTGCTGCGTGGAGGCCATCTAAGACCCCAGCCCCCCTGCTGCAAGTAGAAATTGCCCCCACAGCCCTGCGCATCGCGAAATTCCGCTATGGTCCCTGCGGGCAACCAGCAACCCCGTGAAAGTCCTGGCGTTTTTCCGCCAATTCCGACGCGGTACCGGCGGGTCATTCCAGAGGAGACAACGACACAGCATGGCCGACCCACACAAGGATGCGCCAACGCACCCCTCGACGACTCGCCCCGTCCTCGCGTCCGCGCCTCCAGCGGGGCCGGGCTGGAACGCCGTGCTGCGCCACACGCTCCGCGAGATGATCTCGGACCGAATCGCGCTCGTCGCCGCCGGGTGCGCCTTCTGGGCGACGCTCGCGCTGTTTCCGGCCATCAGCATGCTGGTCTCGCTCTATGGCCTCGTCTTCGATCCGCTGACGGTCATCCCGCAGCTGGAAATCATCCAGCCCCTGCTGCCCGCCGCCGCCTTCGACCTGATTGCCGCCCGTGTGACCGTCCTGGTCAGCCACCCCTCCGACACTCTGGGCGTCTCACTGCTGATCTCCACGCTGATCACGCTCTGGAGCGCCTCCACCGGCACAAAATCCATGCTTTCAGCCCTGAATCTCGCTTATGAGGCGACCGAACAGCGATCCCTGCTCGGCTTCCAGGCCGTCGGCCTCGCCTTCACCCTCGGCTTCATCCTCTGCGCGGTGATCGGCATCGCCCTGCTGGTCTTCCTGCCGGTAGCGATGAGCTTGGTCGATTTCGGCGCGCATCAGAAAACCCTGATCCGCCTGGCGAGCCTGTTTCTTCTGCTGGTCTTCGTGCTGACCGGCCTGTCGCTGCTCTACCGCTTCGGACCAGCGCATCGGCACATGCGCTGGCGCTGGATCAGCCCAGGCTCGGCTCTGGCCACCGCACTCTGGCTGGTCGCCTCGGTCGCCTTCTCGTACTATGTGACCAATGTCGCGGGCTACGACGCC
>CANJOG010000033.1 GCA_947475475.1 Acetobacteraceae bacterium | reverse complement strand
TTCTGGCCACACCGCAATGACGAACACCGGCCTGCCGAAGGTCAAATACCGCAGAGTTTGGACGTACCGTCACCGCGAACCACACAAATGGTCAGCCAGATACAGAAGCTATCCGACCACAAGTGATGAATTTCCGCAGCCTGTTAGACCAAGATTATCCGATGTGAAGGCCACAACCTTGTCTCGACCAATTCCGCAAGCCACGGTCGCCAGCGGGAGCAATATGACAGCGGCGCGAAGGCGGGTGTTCATTATTTCTTTTCCTCGGGCTTCACATGGCCCGCATAAGCCCGTGCATTGACAAGATCACAGTGCAAGCAGTCAAGAATTACGAAACTATTGTCGTCCAGATCAACAGACCGCTCACGACTGTAGCCCGCAATCACGCCGACCTGCCCCTTCGTGGCAAGTAGACCGATCCCGGCAACATCAACACCCTGGACGACCGTTCTCAGCTCGGCGCCAGTAACCGGCCAAGAGACATATCCAAGGCCGATGGCATGCCGATGACCGCCGGAGTCCCAAACGACTCCGCACCCCGGTACGGCGAGCAAAGCAACGATTGCGGAAACGCGAAGACTTGCCCGAATCAGCATGCGCTACGTTGTTTGCCCCGGAGAACCACTATTGGCAATTTTATCGTGGTCGCAAAGAAATGCAACTGCAAAATAATTACGGTCTGTGCTTCAATTCTGCGATGTTCGGACTAAATTTGCGCCGAACATCAAAAGGCATTCAAAATCTCACAAAAGGCACAGCCATCGACCTTTCAGTCAAAACGAGACAGACCAGCGACGATGAAATGCACGGTCATTTCCAAATCCCACGAACGTGGTCACCCCCGCGTCAGCCCCTTCGCCACCAGGTTCTTCTCATACTCGCCCCATTTGCGCGTATGCGACGCCGCCAATTCCCGCAGATAATCCCAGGAGAAAATCCCGGTATCGTGGCCGTCATTGAAGGTGATGCGGATGGCGTAATTGCCGACCGGTTCCATCTTGGTGATGGCGACATTGCGCTTGCCGCCGACGATCAGTTTCTGGTCCGGGCTATGGCCCTGCACTTCGGCACTCGGGCTTTCCACGCGCAGATATTCGGCGGTGAGCTTGATCGGCAGGCCGATGGCGAAGCGCAGCTCGAGTGTCCGCTCCTCGCGGCGGTAGCGAATTTCCTCGGGGGACTGCACGCTCAGCCCTCCAGCTTCCGGGCTTCCTCGGGCAGCATGATCGGGATGCCGTCGCGGATCGGATAGGCGAGCCCGGCCTTTCGGCTGATCAGCTCGCCGGCGGTGCGGTCATAATCGAGCGGGCCCTTGGTGAGCGGGCAGACCAGGATTTCCAGCAGGCGCGGATCGACCGGAACGGGGGGCGAGGCGGCGGTGTCGGTGGGCATCGTGGTTATCTTTTCTAACTAATGTTGTGGGGGCGATCGTCCTCGCCCGATTCGTGGCTGCCCATTTCCAGCAGCGCCAGCAGCACTGCGGCGCGGGCCGAAACCGGCTCGGCTTCTAGCAGCGCCTGTTTCTCGGCCGACGAAAACGGGCAGGCCATGCAGAGCGTGGTCACCAGCGCCTGGTCACTGAGCGCCTTGATCGCATCCCAATTAGCATCGAGGCTGCGGGCGGCGAAATACGCCTTCAGCCCAGCCGCCAGCAAATCGCGGGACACCCCGATCGGCGCCGGATTGGTGTCCAGATCGCGCGCATATTTGGAGAAATCGGCGCGCACCCGGCGATAGCCCCGGCCCATGTCGATTTCTTCGAGAATCTGGAAGCGGATCAGGCCGGACAGCGTGATCAGGTAGCGGCCGTCCTCGCTCTCCTGAAAACTGGAGAGCCGGCCCAAGCAGCCAATATGATAGAGGCTCGGCCCATTCGGCCCGGTGCCGAGCGCGCGGTCAGGCTGGATCATGCCGAACATCCGCCCCTGGCCGAGGCTGTCTTCGACCATGGCCAGATAGCGCGGCTCGAAAATATTCAGCGGCAGCTTGCCCTGCGGCAGCAGCAGCGCGCCGGAGAGCGGGAAGACCGGGAACTCGGTGGGCAAATCCTCCAGCCTTGGGTGGAAGGCGCTCATGTTCCCGTCATCTCCTTAGCTGAACAACAGGGAGGACAGCTTGCGGCGCGCGGCCATGGTGGCCTCGTCGTCAAAGCCCCAGGCCTCGAAGAATTTCAGCAATTGCAGCCGGGCAGCATCGTCGTTCCAGCCTTTGTGGCGGCGCATGATGTCGAGCAGCGCGTCGGCGGCGGCTTCGCGACGGTCCATGGCGTTCAGTGCGGTGGCTAGCTCGTAGCGGGCCTCATGGTCGCCCGGATCGGCGGCGAGGCGGGCTTCCAGGCTGGAAAGCTGGCCGGCGGCCTTGCGCCCCTCGATGGCCAGCGTCACAGCGGAGCGGGCGCCCGAGATTTCCGGATGCTCGATGATCTTGGCGGGCACGGCGGCGAGCGCCTGGTTGGCCTGGTCCTCATCGCCGAGCGCGAGCAGGGCGCGGATCAGCCCGGCCCAGGCATCGGGGTTTTCCTGTTCCTGCTGGAGCAGGGCGGAGAAAATCTGCGCGGCTTCCTCAGCCTGGCCTTCTTCGAGAGCTGCCTTGGCCTCGGAAAGCAGGTCGGCGGAGGGCATGGCACCGCCGGCAACCTTGAGCAGGTTCTCGACGAAGCGCTTCACCTCTGATTCCGGCTGGGCACCCTGAAAGAGATCGGCAACCTGGCCCTGCCAGAAAGCAGCGACGGTGGGCACGGATTGCAGCGGCAGGCCGAGCTGGGTGAGCTGCTGGACCAAAGCGCGGTTTTTGTCGATGTCGATCTTGACCAGCTTGACCCGGCCACCGGCGGCACGAACCACTTTCTCCAGCGTGGGTGTCAGCGTCTTGCAGGGGCCGCACCAGGTGGCCCAGAAATCCACGATGATGGGCATCTGGCGAGACGCCTCGATGACGTCCGGCATGAAGGTCTTCTGATCGCCATCGACGATCATGTCGCCGCTATTGGCCGCTACGCCCGCCGGGGCCAGGCCCTGACCGATAAGTTGCTCCATGAGAGTCCGCGCGCTCCGCCTGATCTGGATGCCGACGTTATAGATGCCGGCTGAATTCATGTGACGATAGATATTGCCGGCCTGCCATTGTGCAAGCTGGTCCCCGCGCCGGGACCATGCCCGCGCGCCTCAGCGGCGTCTAGTCCCGCGGTTTTGCTGGATTTTGCCGTTCATTTGCCGGGGTGACATGACCGCAACGGAGATGCGCGCGGGATGGGTTGCGTTCCTCCGCAAACCCGCATAGAACCCGCCCCCACGACGGAGCGCGGGCGTAGCTCAGGGGTAGAGCACAACCTTGCCAAGGTTGGGGTCGAGGGTTCGAATCCCTTCGCCCGCTCCAGTCGTGCCCCTCACGATTTTCGGTAGTGCGATCACGCGGGCATAAGCCACACTGCGCCTGATCGACACATGGACCGCAACGTAAACCGGCCAAGATTCGCTCTTCGGAGCGCCCCCTGTCTCTACTGCCTGTGTATGACACTCTGCGTGCGGTGGGATCGCTCCATCCGCATGAACAAGGACCAAAGATGACACCGAAATTTCTCCGCGACGAGGCCGCGCGATTCCGCCAGATGGCCGAGACGACGGAGCGTGAGGCGTCGAAGCTGCGTCTGCTCGGGATGGCGACCGACTTCGAAGCGCGTGCCCAGGCCATTGACGGGCGGACCGTCCAGGCCCCCGCCCAGGCGCCGGAACTGGCATCCGATGAGCCGGCACATGCCGAGCTGCCGGCACCAGCTCAGGTGTCAGAAACCAAGCTGGTGTTGGGCAAGCCGCGCGATTCCAAGACGCTGGTGCTGCCGGAGATCAAGGTGCGCCGCCGGATCGCCAAGGAACCGACCAGCGCCGTCTGATGTCGGGCGAGGGGCGACGGACCACTATTGAGACGCGTGCGCGCGAAACTTAATTGTCGCGTCAACCGCAGGCGGGGCGGTCAGGGCTTGGGGCCTGGGGCGCATGACCGTTAAAGGCTGAACCGATCATGCCCTCTAAGTCTTTGTTTATCGTATGTTTCACGCCCGCGGTGATTCTACCTTCCGCGATCATGCTCTAGGCTGGTCGCGACCGTGCAGGCAACGCGAGTAGGCGCGTCAACAGGCTGCAAGGGGGCGGGAGTGGCATCTCGAAGTCCACTTGCGCCAATCGCGCCGCTTCTTGTGCGGTCAGGCCGAAACCGAGAAGAAGCGTCTCCGCGACCTCTTCGGCGAGATGCGATGGTGCGGCCATTGCTGCAAAGCTTGGCATCACACCGACTGTCAGCCCTCCAACCAACGCCATGGCGACGTCCGGCGCCGTGACGCGGAACTTGTGAGACGACTGACCGAGCGCGATGTCACGGGCGACGACACGGTGGAGCGCATGTTCGGGTGCCGCGACCGGCCAGCCCGAATGCATGATGATCGCCGCCAAGACCGGGGACGCCTGGGCGAAAGCCAGGATGGCGCGAATTCCGATCGCGACTCGCAGTGCGGGATCTGGGTGCTCGCGAACGACTTTGTCGACCGTCATGATCAGGTCTTCGGCTAATTCCGCCCCGACGGCGCGGACCAACTCGGCAGACGTCACGAAGTAGTTATAGAATGTCCCGCGCGCCACGCCCGCCGCAAGCACGATATCATCGATCGAGATGGCGTCGGGGCTTTTCTCCGCCATCAAGCCGACTGCCGCATCGATGAGCTGGGCGCGCGTTCTCACCCGTCTTTCGGCAGCCACGCGGACGCGGTGATCGTCTTTGGTCGGTTTAGCGGGTCTGTTCATCTTGTATTGACGTACTTGTCATTATGACATATGCGTCAATTTAAAGTGTTCTCACAGTCGGGGCAAGCAATGGTCGACCGCGTCATCTGGGCCATTCTCGGCATATTCGCGATTTTCTCAGCCACCAAGCCGCTGATTGTCGGCACGCCGCTTTTCCCCCTGGTCCCTTTGATCAGCGTCCTCGCGCCGGTTCTTTTCGTGGCGCTTCAGGCCCCACGCGAGATCGGCTGGAAGCGGCTCGGCGCCTTCTTCGTCCTGACCTGCGTGATCTCATGGTGCTACGAGTCACTCTCGATCGCGACGGGCTTTCCCTTCGGCCACTACCACTACACCGACAAGCTTGGCCCAAAGCTAGGGACTGTGCCCCTGCTGATCATGCCGGCCTATTTTGGCGTCTGCTATATCTCATGGCTGATCGCGCGCCTGCTCCTCGGCAATAACCCTGCCCAAGGCCGGAAATCCGGATTGCTGGCGATGGTCCTGACGGCATCTTTCGTCATGGTCATGTGGGATGTCTCAATGGACCCAGCGCGCGCCACGATCACACAGGGCTGGATCTGGCATGACGGCGGCGCGTATTTCGGCGTTCCGTTTGTGAACTTCCTGGGCTGGTTCCTTTGCGTCGCGACGATTTTTGCGGCCTATGGCGCGGTGGAGCAGCGGATGGCGGCGCCGCGCGAGAGCCCTGATCGTCAGACTTACGCGCAGGCTCTCGGACTCTACGCCGCGATCTTTCTCGAATTCGTCGCCTATCTTGTCTTTACCCCCACGGGTATCGCGACCGACGCAACTGGGCAGATCTGGCAGGTGCATGACATTTATCAGTCGCTCGGCCTGGTCTCGATCTTTACGATGGGTTTCGTGCTGGTGTTGGGGTATTTTTCGCTGCAACGGTCGCCAATGCCTTAAATTTTCCGAACTTCCACAAAGTTTGCGTTGGCTCATGCGCGGAGACTGCCGCAATCTGGATGTCCAACTCGACATGAATCAGCTTTGGGCTGGGCGCATCCCGTTCGCCGCCGCAATCAGTTCGAAAGAGTGCAGCCGGGCGGCGTGATCATAGACGTCCGAGACGATGATCAACTCGTCGGCACCCGTCTCCGCCGCCAGCGCGCGCATGCCGGCCCCGACTGTCTCGGTCGAACCGACGATCGAGCGGCCCAGCATCTGCATTGCCTGGGCTTTTTCCATCGGTGACCAATAAGATTCGATATCGTCGATCGGCGGGCGGCTGAGGCCGCGTGCGCCGCGGAAGATATCGGCGAAGGACATTTGCTGCGTGGTCGCCAGGCGCCGCGCTTCGCGGTCGGTCTCCGCGGCGATGATGTTCACGCCGACCATCGCATAGGGTTTGGCGAGCTGCGCCGAGGGCTTGAAGCGGCTGCGATAGAGATTGAGCGCGGGCAGCAGCAAATTGGGCGCGAAATGCGAGGCGAAGGCGTAGGGCAGGCCGAATTCGGCGGCCAGCATGGCGCCGAACTGGCTCGATCCGAGAATCCAGATCGGCACTTCGGTTCCCGCCGCCGGCACGGCCTGGATGCGCTGGCCAGGGGACACAGGGGCGAGATAGGCCTGGAGCTCCAACACATCCTGCGGGAAATTCTCGGCGGCTTCCGGATCGCGGCGGAGCGCGCGCAGTGTCATCTGGTCGGTGCCGGGAGCCCGGCCGAGGCCGAGGTCGATGCGGCCGGGGTAGAGCTGCGCCAGCGTGCCGAATTGTTCGGCGATCACATAGGGCGAATGGTTCGGCAGCATGATGCCGCCGGCGCCAATGCGAATCGTGGAAGAGCCGCTGGCGATATGGGCGAGCACAACTGAGGTCGCGGCGCTGGCGATGCCGGGCATGTTGTGGTGCTCGGCAACCCAGATGAGCTGATAGCCCCAGCGTTCGGCATGGCCCGCGAGATCACGCGCATTGTTGAGCGCGCCGCGCGCATCGGTGCCCTGGGTGACGCGCACCAGTTCGAGAATAGAGATGGGGGTCATCGTGGAACTCCTGGAACCGGCGAGCGCCGTTCCGTGATGGCTTAGCACGCCATCATGGCATTGCCTGCTTCAGCCGCGTCATGGTGGCGCCTGGATCAAGGCGTCCAGTCATCGGGCTGAGCAGGAGCGAGACGCCCTCGGCTTCGAGTTCCTTCATATAGGCGGCGACTTCGGCGTCCGATCCGGCAATCGTGTTGAAGCCGGAGAGAAATTCGAGCAGGCCGAGACTTTCCGCCAGCGGGCCGTTCTTGCCGGTGGCGAGGCCGTGGTCGCGGAAATCGTAGCGTTGCTGAAGGTCCTGCATGGCGCTGGCGAGATGCGGCGGCACCAGGGACATGCCGTTCGGCTGCTTGGCGAGGATCGGGCCCTTCACGGCGAGCAGGGAGGAGATGGCGCGCAGTGCTTCGGTGCGTGTATCGGCGATGGAGACGAAGGAATGGGCCCAGATAGTGACTTCGGCCGGATCGCGCCCAGCCTCGCGCGCGGCGTCGCGTACGATGGCGATCGATTTGCGGACTTCCTCGATTTTCTGGCCGATCATGAGGATGGCGCCATCCGCGGCCGCGCCGGCGACGCGCATCGCCTTGGGGCCATGGGCTGAGTAATAGACCGGCACGCGATGGACGTAGCGCATCGGCTTGATGGTGCCGCCCTCCCAGCTCACTTCCTCGCCGGCGAACATGCGGCGGATGGTGAAAATGTAGTCGCGGATGAAGTCCTGCTTGGGCTGCGGGCGGCCGAGGCCGAAGACGATGCTGTCACCGGCGCCAAGACCGAGAATGGCGCGGCCATCGGTGAGTTCGTGCAAGGCCGACATGGCGGTGACATTGGCGACGGGATGGCGCAGTTGCGGTGCGGTGATCATCGGGCCGAGCGTGGCGCGGCGCACGTGTTGCGCGGCCAGGCCGAGGGAGAGATAGGGGTCGTGATAGCCAGGCGGCACGTCGCCGATGCCGATGACGTCGGAGCCGAGGCCGTCCGCCATCGCCATATTGGCTTCGAAATCGGCGCGGCTATTGCCCCAGAGCCAGATGGTGCCGAGTTTCATGCGTTCCTCCGATTGTGGCGATTCTTCTTGTGTGGTGCGCGTGATTTTCTCACGATGCGGACGCGGTCAGGAGCTGCTTCACCAGTGGGAGCAGGCGCGCGACGATGCGGCGGACACCCTCGGCATTTGGATGCAAGCGGTCGGATTGATTGAGCGCGGGATCGGCGGCAACGCCTTCGAGGAAGAACGGATCGTAAAGAATGCCATCGCGTTTGGAGAGTGCGGCGAAGGCGGCATCATAGGCCTGGACATAGGCGACGCCGAAATTGGGCGGTGCGCGCATGCCGGTGAGGAGCACGCGAATCCGGCGTGCCTGCAGGCGATCGAGAATTTGCGCCAGATTGTCCTGCATGGTCCTGGGATCGACGCCGCGCAGTCCGTCATTGGCGCCGAGTTCGACGATGGCGGCATCCGCCCCGTCGGCCAGGGCCCAGTCCAGACGTTCCAGTCCGCCTGCGCTGGTGTCGCCGGAGACGGCGGCGTCGATCAAGGTTACGTCGATTCCGGCCGCCTTGAGCGCGACGGCCAGGCGCGCCTGGAATCCGTCGGGTTGTGGCAGGCCGTAGCCGGCGGTGAGGGAGTCGCCCAGGATCAGCAGCCGGAACGGTGCCGCAGCGGCGAGGCGTGGTGTGAGGATCACGGCGGCGAGAGCCAGGCTGGCTTTGATCATCGACCGCCGAGGCCCATATGATGCCTCCATGCACAAACCCTCGCCCACGTCCGTGTTGCCCTCCCCGACCATCGATCAGCGCGACAACACGGAGCAGTTGGTCCGTGTGCGGGAATTGCGGCTGACGCTGCCCTCCGCGGCGGGTCCGGTCAATATTCTGCGCGGGATCGACCTCGATATCGGGCGCGGCGAGGCGGTTGGCATTGTCGGGCCATCGGGCAGCGGCAAGACGAGCCTGCTGATGGTGCTGGCCGGTCTTGAGGCGGCGAGTTCCGGCAGTGTGCGGATTGGCGGTGCGGAACTGGTGGGATTGTCCGAGGATGCGCTGGCGCGGTTGCGGCGACAGCAGATCGGGATTGTGTTTCAGTCCTTTCATCTCATCGCGGGCATGACCGCGCTGGAGAATGTCGCTGTGCCGATGGAGATTGCCGGCGCGGCGGATGCGATGGCGCGGGCAGAGGCGAGCCTGCGCGCTGTCGGGCTCGGGCATCGGCTGACGCATCTGCCTGGCCAGCTTTCCGGGGGTGAGCAGCAGCGCGTGGCACTGGCGCGGGCGTTTGCGCCGTCGCCCAGTCTGCTTCTGGCCGATGAGCCGACCGGGAATCTGGACCGGGAGACCGGGAACGCCGTGATGGACCTGCTGTTTGAGATGCGCGAACGCAACGGCACGACGTTGTTGCTGATCACGCATGATCCGGAACTGGCGGCGCGCTGCGAACGGATCATTCATATCGCGGATGGACGGGTCGCTGATGCGCGGATAGCCGGCGCATGATGCTCGCCTTCAGGCTGGCCAGGCGCGAATTGCGGCTTGGTGTGCGCGGGTTGCGCATTGTGCTCGCGTGTCTCGCACTCGGGGTGATGGCGATTGCTGCTGTTGGCAGCCTGCGCGCTGGCGTGTCGCGGGGGTTGGCGGAAGACGGCAGCCGCATTCTCGGTGGCGATATCGAGGTGCAGACGGGGGCCGAGGCGACTCCGCCGGCATTGCTGGAATGGTTGCGAGGGCGCGGCGACAGGGTGTCTGAAATCGTCACCATGCGGTCCATGCTGATCGCGGAGTCGGGCGAGCGGGCGCTGGTGGAATTGAAATCGGTCGATGGTGCCTGGCCACTGGTCGGGCGTGCGGGGTTCGATCAGAAGCTGGAATTGGTGGCGGGCTCGATTGTGGTCGAGCCGCTGGTGGGCGAGCGGCTTGGTCTGAAGCGCGGCAGTGTGGTGCGGCTTGGCAGTGCGACGCTGACGGTTGCCGGATTCATCACGGAGGAACCGGACCGTGTTGCGACGCCCTCGATTTTCGGGCCGCGCGCGCTGATTGTGGCGGCTGATTTGCCGGCGACTGGTCTCATTCAGCCTGGAGCGATTGTCGAGCATCTGGTGCGCATTGTCGTGCCGGATGGGCGCGCTGCGCTTGACGAAATTGCTGCCCTGCGCAGCGCGTTTCCTGGTCAGGGTTGGCGGATCAGGGATTCAAGGCGTGCTGCGCCACAGGTTGCACAGTTTCTCGACCGCACAAGCTTGTTTCTGACTTTGGTGGGGCTGACATCGTTGCTGGTGGGCGGGATTGGCGTGGCGAATGGCACGCATGCCTGGATCGAGGCGAAACAGCGCAGTATCGCTATTCTGCGCTGCTTGGGCGCATCCTCGCGGCTGATTTTCGCGGTGTCGTTTATCCAGGTGATGGCCCTTGCTGGGGTTGGTATTGTCATCGGGCTGATCGGGGGGGCGGTGCTGCCGATTCTGGCATCGAGCTTGTTGAAAGACGCGCTGCCTGTGCCTCCGGCTGTGCACATCTATCCGGCGCCGCTGGCCTATGCGGCGCTGTATGGTGTGCTGACGGCCGGATGTTTCGCGCTCTGGCCGCTGAGCCGTAGTATGCGTATTCCTGGCGCGGCACTGTTCCGCGATATGCAGATTCAGGCCGATTATCGTCCTGGAGCTGGCCTGATCGCAGTGAATGTGCTGATCGCCGCGGCATTGATCGCGCTGACGATCTTCACGGCCGAGGAAAAATTCTTCGCCTTGTGGTTCTGTATTGGCGCGATCGCGACGCTGCTTCTGTTCCGCGCGGGTGGCTGGGCGATGATGCGGGTGGCGTCACGCCTGCGTGTAGGGCGTGTGTTCTGGTTGCAGCTTGGAGTCGGCAATGTCTGGCGGCCTGGCAGTGCCGCGGCGCTGATGCTCGTGTCGTTGGGGATTGGATTATCGACGCTCAGCACAGTGACCTTGATCCAGGGTAATCTGCGGCACCAGGTGTTTGCGCAATTGCCCGAGCGAGCGCCGAGCTTTTTCTTTGTCGATATCCAGAACAGCCAGATGGAGAAGTTTCGCGAGATCGTCGCCAGCGTGCCGGGTACGACCGATCTGCGCGAGGTGCCCAGCCTGCGGGCGCGCGTCGTCGCGGTAAATGGCGTGCCGGCTGATCAGGTGCAGGCAACACCGGATACGGCCTGGGCGCTGCGGGGCGATCGGGGACTGACATACGCTGCGGTGCCGCCAGAAGGTGCGAGGCTGGTGGAAGGCGCGTGGTGGCAGGCGGATTATTCCGGACCGCCCTTGGTGTCTTTCGACGCCAATCTCGCGCGCGGCTGGAATGTGCGTCTGGGCGATATCATTCGTGTGAATGTGCTTGGCCGTGACATCGATCTGAAAGTTGCCAGCCTGCGCGACGTGGCGTGGCGAACGCTTGGTATCAATTTCACGATGGTAGCGAGTCCTGGGCTGCTGCAACGTGCGCCGCACACGCATATTGCCACGGTGCGTGCAGCGCCTGGAACGGAAAAT
>CANJOG010000032.1 GCA_947475475.1 Acetobacteraceae bacterium | reverse complement strand
GTGCCACCGAGGCGAACCTTCGCGGCATCGGTCACGGGAAGCGACGGGGCCGTGCCACCGAGGCGAACCTTCGCGGCGTCGGCAACCGGCAGTGACGGGGCAGTGCCACCGAGACGAACCTTCGCGGCATCGGCAACCGGCAGCGACGGGGCGGTGCCGCCGAGGCGAACCTTCGCGGCGTCGGCAACCGGCAGCGACGGGGCGGTGCCACCGAGGCGAACCTTCGCGGCATCGGTCACGGGAAGCGACGGGGCAGTGCCACCGAGGCGGACGCGGGCGAGATCGGCGATGTTCTGGTTCGACATGTTTTTCCCTCGATTTCAGCAGTGATTTTGGTATTCGGTGCAAGTGACACTGAATTTCTGCTGTAAGGGTCGCTCAATTAACGCTGTAGGAGCGTTTTTTTGACGTTATCGTAACGTTAATTCGAACGCCGAGCGCAGTTTCTCAACCGCCGCCGTCGCGCCGCGCGAAAATTATCGTCAAAAATGAGATTGATTGCCGGGATTGGGCCGCAACGCAGCGCGTTCTCAGCTCATGTACGCGTTCGGAACCGCCGTCGCACCCGCGCTCAGAACGCGGGTGCGATCAACGTCCACAGAATCAGACGGCGGTGCCGCCAACCGTCAGGGCACGCAGTTTCAGCGTCGGCTGGCCGACACCCACCGGCACACCCTGCCCGCCCTTGCCGCAGGTCCCGATACCAGGATCGAGCGCGGAATCATTGCCGATCATCTCGATCCGGGTCAGCGCATCCGGGCCATTGCCGATCAGCGTGGCGCCCTTGACCGGCGCGGTCACCTTCCCATCCTCGATCAGATAGGCCTCGCTCGCCGAGAAGACGAATTTGCCGGAGGTGATATCGACCTGCCCGCCACCGAAATTCACGGCATAGAGCCCGTTCTTGACCGATTTGATCACATCATCCGGGTTCGCCTCGCCGGACAGCATCACCGTATTGGTCATGCGCGGCATCGGCGCATGGGCATAGGACTGGCGCCGACCATTACCGGTCGGCCGCACGCCCATCAGCCGGGCATTCTGCCGATCCTGCAAATAGCCCATCAGAATCCCGTCCTCGATCAGCGTCGTCCGCGAGGTCGGCGTGCCTTCGTCATCGACAGTCAGGCTGCCGCGCCGATCGACCAGCGTGCCGTCATCGACCACCGTGACACCAGGCGAGGCGATCCGCTTGCCGAGCAGGCCAGAGAAGGCGGAAGTCTTCTTACGGTTGAAATCACCCTCAAGCCCGTGCCCAATCGCCTCATGCAGCAGAATGCCCGGCCAGCCCGGCCCAAGCACCACCGGCATCTCGCCCGCGGGCGCCGGCCGGCTGTCCAGATTAACCAGCGCCTGGCGTAGCGCCTCATCGACCGCGCCTTTCCAGGTCTCGGCCACGATCAGCCGCTCATAACTATGCCGCCCACCCGTGCCATAGCTCCCGGTCTCGCGGCGGCCATCCTTTTCGACGACGACAGAGACATTCAGGCGCACCAACGGCCGGATATCGGCCAGGCGCACGCCATCGGCGCGCATGATCTGGATGGCCTGCCACTCGCCGGCGAACGAGGCCATGACCTGGACCACCCGCGCATCGCGGCCGCGCGCATAGGCGTCAATCTCGGCCAGCACGCCGGTGCGGACCTCAAATCCGTCCGCGCCGAGCGGGTTCACATCGGTGTAGAGGCGCGAATTGCTCGTCCGTGGCGGCTCAGCCGACTCGCCGGACCGGCCGGCCCGCACCGCTGACACTGTCGCAGCCGCGCGCTTGAGCGCCGCCTCGGAGATTTCGCCGGCATGGGCAAACCCGGCTTCCTCGCCGAGCACCGCGCGCAGGCCGAATCCCTGGGTGGTGTCGAATCCGGCGCTGCGGATGCGCCCGTCATCGAGCGAGATCTGCTCGGATTCCCGGTATTCCAGATAGAGCTCGCCATCATCGGTGCCGGCGAGGGCCTCCGACACAATGGACTCCGCCGCCTCCCGCGACAGCGCGGCATCGGCGCGTTCGAAGAACAGGCTGTCGGTGAGCGAAAGCTGGGAGAGCATGGAGGTCATCGAGATACCCGGTTTGCTTGCTTGCCAGATATAGGCATAGCGGAAGCCGCGTGAAGCCTGTCATCCGATTTAGCTGCCCGCCTGGCCTTAGCTGCCCTGGCCAGGGCGCACCGCATGCACCAGGATCAGCGCTCCGGAGAGCACCAGCACGGCCATGCCCTGATGCATCACCGCCGTCAAAGTGGGCACGACGAGCAGCAAGGTCGTCACCCCCAGCACGTATTGCAGCAGGACCAGCACGGCCAGCAGCCCCGCCGCCTTCCGGACATGGGAGGGCGTCCCGCGCCGCACCGCCTGGAAAAAGCACGCCATCGCAACGATCGCCGTCAGTGTCGCCAACAGCCGATGATCGAACTGAATGGCCGGAATAGTCTCGAACCAGTTCAGAAAGAAGGGGGACAGATCGGCATAGCCCGTCGGGACCAGCGCGCCGTCCATCAGCGGGAAGGTGTTGTAGGAGAGTCCGGCATGGGTGCCGGCAACGAACCCGCCGGCAATGATCGTCAGCCCCGCCAGGAACAACCCTGCCCAGGCAAGCCGCCGCAGCGGACCACTCGCTGGCCCCGCATCACGCCGCGCGGAGCCGCGCAGCGACAGGGCGGTCCAGAAAATCGCCGCATAGAGTGCCAGCGCCATGGTCAGGTGGATCACCAGGCGATAGGCGGACACCTTGGTGCTGTCCGCGAGAAAACCCGACGCCACCATGAACCAGCCGACCGCACCCTGCAGTCCGCCGAGCACGAAAAACAGCGCCAGCCGTCCGAAAATCCCCTTCAGCGCGCCGCGCCACCAGAGCCAGAGCATCGGCAGCAGAAACACCACGCCGATCAAACGGCCCCAGAGCCGGTGAATCCATTCGAGCCAGAATATCTCCTTGAATCCGTCCAGCCCAAAACCCTGATTGAGCAGCTTGTATTGCGGGATCTGCTGGTAGAGCGCGAACAGCCGGTTCCACTCCGCTTCCGAGACCGGCGGCAGCGCGCCGGAAAGCGGTGCCCATTCCATGATCGACAGGCCCGATCCGGTCAGCCGCGTCGCGCCCCCGAGCATGATCATGACCAGCAACATGGCGCAGACCGCCAACAGCCAGTTGGACACCTGGCGGGCCGAGACAGCGCGTGAGGGCAAGGAACCAGTGGGCAAGGCGCGATCGTCGAACGGCACTAAAAGAGCAGCCTTTTGGGTGGGGGAGGGTCCAGATTGCGCCCGGTTGCCGGTCCGGGCAAGTCAATGCTACCCGACAAAGCCATGAGAGTTTTGCGCGCCAAGCTTCCGCCGCTGGCCTGAGCAACACATCTTGACCTCGGGAACCACCAGCTCGCCGTCCTTCTCGCCCCGCGACACGCCGGATGACGTCGGCGCGCCACCGCTGGTCAGTATCCTCATCGCGGTCCGCAATGAGGAGGCGAATATCGCCCCGCTGGTGGCCGAGATTGAAACCACCCTCGCCGGCGTCTCGCGAGAAATCCTGTTCGTGGACGATGGCAGCACGGATGGCACGGCCCATGCGTTGTCGGTGGCGGGATCGTTAGTGTCGCATCTACGCGTGACGCGGCACCGCAAGAGTTGCGGCAAGAGCGCCGCGCTGATCACCGGCGCGCGGGCGGCGCGCGGCTTCTGGATCGCCACGATGGATGGCGATTGCCAGGACGATCCACGCGATATCAAAGCGTTGCTAACCTGCGCCCTGACCCAGGAGAAGCGTGGCGCCGAGCCGCTGCTGGTGGCCGGGCACCGCACCAACCGGCGCGACACGCTGATCAAGCGGCTCAGTTCCCGGCTCGCCAACCGGCTGCGCGCCCGCCTGCTGGGTGATGCAACGCTGGATACGGCTTGTGGGCTGAAACTCTATCGCCGCGCCGCGTTCCTGGACTTGCCGCATTTCGACAATATGCACCGCTTCCTGCCCGCCCTGTTCATCCGTGCCGGCGGGCGCGTGATCTCCGTCCCGGTGACCAACCGCCCCAGACTGCACGGCGTCTCCAAGTACGGCACGTTCGACCGGGCCTGGGCCGGGCTGTTCGACCTGATGGGACTCGCCTGGCTGCAACGCCGGGGCAAGCGGCCCGAGGTGATCGAGTGAAGGTGCTCGGCCTGCCACTCCGAAGTCTCGCCAAACCGGCGCTGCTGTTTGGCGGCTTGCTGTTGGCCGGCCTTGCCCTGCGCAGCCTTCCTTTGGGCACCGATCCGGAGAGCTGGAAGAATCTCCTCGGCAGTCCTGGCGCCGCCAGTGACCTGACCTTCGTCACCATCGCCGCGGTGGCAACTGCGGTGGGCATTCCGCGTCAGGCAGCGGCTTTCGCAGGCGGCTGGCTGTTCGGCCCTTGGCTCGGCTTTGCCCTCGCCATGGCCGGGCAATTGCTCGGCGCCGTGCTGGATTTCTACTGGGCACGCTGGCTGGCGCGGGACTGGGCGCAGCGCCGCCTGCCGCCCCGGCTGCAACGTGTCGATCAGTTCCTGACGCGCAATGCCTTCACCACGACCCTGACCCTGCGGCTGCTGCCCGTTGGCAACAACACGCTGCTCAACCTGGCGGCCGGCCTCTCAGGCGTGAATGCGGCCGCGTTTCTGGCCGGATCGGCGGTCGGGTATGTCCCGCAGACGCTGATTTTCGCGCTTCTTGGAGCGGGCGAACATGTCGGCCAGGGCGCCGAGATATGGCTCAGCGCCGGGTTGTTCGTCGCGTCGGTGCTTCTCGGCGCACTGTTCTATTATAAGAGCGCACGAACGGGTCCCAGCCGGGGAGGCTAACTCCCCGGCGGCCTCTCCGCTAATGCAGGGTGAGCAAAAGGCCCGCGTGGCGCATGTCACCGGGGCTGATCAGCCCGGCCGAAGCTACCCGGACGGAATGGAGCCGCCCCTCACGTTCGCTGGTCCAGAAATTCAGAAATTTCCGCAGGATCGGAAAACGCGGCGCCAGATCGAGTTCCTGCCAGACATAGGTTTGCAGCAGGTCGGGGTGATCCGGCATGTGATAGAGGATCTCGGCAGTGGTCAGCCGATAGTCATTCAACTGGACGGCGAGCTTCATATGGCCTCCGGTTCTGGCTTCCTGTGCCCCCTTTCGGTGCGTGACATGGCCGGTGGGGCTGTCGCCGGCCCGTCCCTCGGGACTGAGAATGGCATGAAGACCCACCCGGTATGCAACATAAATCTGACATTAAATCAGGTACTTAGCACTCATTCAGCGCGAGTGCTGCCGGGTTCTTGACTTGCGTTCGGTCGCACACTAGATCGTTGGCACTCCCTTCATGGGAGTGCTAACAGCGCCGCGCACGGACCTGCCTCTTCAGGGGGTCCAGTCGGTGTTTATGTGAAACCGATTCGTAGTGGCTAACATCACCTAGGAGCGATCCGAATGAAGTTCCGTCCCCTGCATGACCGGGTCGTCGTTCGTCGGCTGAATGCCGAAGAAAAGACCGCCGGCGGCATCATCATCCCCGACACTGCCAAGGAAAAGCCGATGGAAGGCGAAGTCATCGCCGTGGGCCCAGGCCTGCACGATGATTCCGGCAAGCTCGTCGCGCTCGACGTCAAGGCGGGCGACCGCGTTCTGTTCGGCAAGTGGTCGGGCACCGAAGTCAAGATCGATGGCGAAGAGCTGCTGATCATGAAAGAGTCCGACATCATGGGCGTGATCGTGAGCACCCCCTCCAAGAAGAAGGCCGCCTGAGGCGCCTCTTCCGGATACGTCTCTCCGATCATTCTCAATAGCTGAGGAATACATAATATGGCTGCCAAGGAAGTACGTTTTGGCGCGGATGCGCGCCAGCGCATGCTGCGCGGCGTGGACATTCTCGCCGACGCCGTGAAGGTCACGCTCGGCCCGAAGGGCCGCAATGTCGTCATCGACAAGAGCTTCGGCGCCCCGCGCATCACCAAGGACGGCGTGACGGTCGCCAAGGAAGTCGAACTGTCCGACAAGTTCGAGAACATGGGCGCCCAGATGGTGCGCGAAGTGGCCAGCCGCACCAACGACAACACCGGTGACGGCACCACCTCGGCCACCGTTCTGGCCCAGGCCATCGTCCGCGAGGGCGCCAAGGCCGTTGCCGCCGGCATGAACCCGATGGACCTCAAGCGCGGTATCGACCGCGCCGTGGCCGCGGTCGTCGAAGAGCTGAAGAAGCGCTCCAAGAAGATCACGACCCCGGCCGAGACCGCCCAGGTCGGCACCATCTCCGCCAACGGCGAAGCCGATATCGGCAAGATGATCTCCGAAGCCATGCAGAAGGTTGGCAACGAAGGCGTCATCACGGTTGAAGAGGCGAAGGGCATCCAGACCGAACTCGACGTCGTCGAGGGCATGCAGTTCGATCGCGGCTACATCTCCCCGTATTTCATCACGAATGCGGAGAAGATGGTTGCCGATCTCGACCAGCCCTACATCCTGATCCACGAGAAGAAGCTCTCGGGCCTGCAGCCGCTGCTGCCGCTGCTCGAAGCCGTCGTGCAGTCTGGCCGTCCGCTGCTGATTATCGCCGAGGATATCGAAGGCGAGGCTCTGGCCACCCTGGTGGTCAACAAGCTGCGTGGGGGCCTGAAGATCGCCGCCGTCAAGGCGCCGGGCTTCGGTGACCGCCGCAAGGCGATGCTGGAAGATATCGCGATCCTGACCGGTGGCCAGGTGATCAGCGAAGATCTCGGCATCAAGCTCGAGACCGTGACTCTCGCCATGCTCGGCAAGGCGAAGAAGGTCCTGATCGAGAAGGAAAACACCACGATCGTCGAAGGTTCTGGCAAGAAGGCCGACATTGTTGGCCGTTGCAACCAGATCCGCGCGCAGGTCGAGGAAACCTCCTCGGACTACGACCGTGAGAAGCTGCAGGAGCGTCTGGCGAAGCTGGCTGGCGGCGTGGCCGTCATCCGCGTCGGTGGCGCCACCGAGGTTGAGGTGAAGGAGCGCAAGGATCGCGTTGACGACGCTCTGCACGCGACCCGTGCGGCCGTCGAGGAAGGCATCCTGCCGGGCGGCGGCGTTGCCCTGGCGCGCGCCAGCCTCGTGCTCGGCAAGCTGAAGGCCGACAATGATGACCAGCGCTTCGGCGTCGAGATCGTCCGCAAGGCGATCCAGACTCCGCTGCGCCAGATCTCCGAGAACGCTGGTGAAGATGGCGCGGTGATCGCTGGCAAGGTGCTGGAGAAGGATGAGTATGCCTATGGCTTCGATGCCCAGTCCGGTCAGTTCAAGGATCTGGTCAAGGCCGGCATTATCGATCCGACCAAGGTGGTTCGTACCGCTCTGCAGAATGCGGCTTCGGTTGCCTCGCTGCTGATCACGACCGAGGCGATGATCGCCGAGAAGCCCGAGAAGAAGGGCCCCGCCATGCCGGCGGGAGGCGGAATGGGCGGTATGGGTGGCATGGGCGATATGGATTTCTGATCCATATCTATCTGCTGGACGACAGGAAGGGCGGCTCCTCGGAGCCGCCCTCTTTTTTGGTCCGCTCGCATGGCCATCTTGGCCTCGGCTATGAAATTTGGCGGCCCGATCCTGCCACAATCATTGACTCTCACATCAAATTCTGCGCCACATATCTTCACAATCGAATTTTGGCTTGCCTTGCTGCGCGTTCTTCCATTCGGATACCCGCCCAAGACGTCCAAAGGCCCGGTTGAACAAGGTCGTTCCATGTGGAGCGGCGATATCGAATGGAGACTACGCATCTATGGCTATCGGCACCGTGAAGTGGTTCAACACCACGAAGGGCTTTGGCTTCATTATGCCCCAGGATGGCGGCAAGGACGTGTTTGTCCACATCACTGCGGTGCAGGCCGCCGGGCTGCGCGGGCTGGATGAAGGTCAGCGCGTGAGCTATGACGTGGAGATGGAGCGTGGCAAGGCTGCCGCGACAAACCTCAAGCTCGCGTAAGGAAACTCCGCCCAACGTCAGGAGTCGCTGTTAGCGTTCGATATCGAAGCCGCCGAACTTTTCCGCTCGCGCGGAGGAGACGGCGGCATTTTTTCGTGATCAAACAGACAGCCTCGTGATGCCTGAGCGGTTCCCATCAACCCCAACAAATAAACCGGCTCGATAAGGAAACCCCAAGATGGCTATCGGAACCGTGAAGTGGTTTAACACCACAAAGGGCTTTGGCTTCATCATGCCGCAAGACGGCGGCAAGGACGTGTTTGTTCACATCACCGCGGTGCAGGCGGCCGGCCTGCGAGGCCTCAATGAAGGCCAAAATGTGAGCTACGACGTGTCCATGGAACGCGGCAAGGCCGCGGCCACCAACCTCAAGCTGGCCTGATCGGCCTTATAGGATTCTAAAAATGGCAACTGGCACCGTTAAGTGGTTCAACACCACCAAGGGCTTTGGCTTCATCATGCCGGAAGGCGGCGGCAAGGACGTGTTCGTGCACGTCACTGCCGTCCAGGCAGCCGGCCTGCGTGGCCTCAATGATGGTCAGCGCGTCAGCTATGACGTCGCTGTCGAGCGCGGCAAGGAAGCGGCGACCAACCTTCGCCTCCTCTGATCCAACGATCCATGCTGGGCGGTAACGTCGCCGCCCAGCATGAATTGGTTACCGCACCCTGGCCCTATCCTGCCGGGTGACGCCGTTTTGCGGCCCCCACTCTCGAAAAATTAAATTTACCGACCGCTGGGCATCATTGTTCGGGCGCTGTCTGCCGTGCCAGACTTGGCTATGGTCAACATCATCAATCTTCGGCAGGCCCGGAAAAATCTCGCCCGCGCCGCGGCAGGCCAGGCCGCGAGCGAAGCCCGCATTCGCCATGGCCGGACCAAGGCCGCCAAACTCTCTGATGCGCTCGATGCGCGACGGCGTGAGGCCTTTGGTGCCGGCAAGCTGCTCCGCAATGACGCCGAGAAATCTCAGGCCGACGGGCTCGCGAACCTGGCAAACGAGTCCGACAGCACTTCATAGATTGGTCGCTTGAAGTCCACCGCCAACGTCGGAAGTTCCGCCAACGGGGCCCAGCGCCAAGCATCGAATTCCGGGTGCGGGTCGAGATCGAGCCGAATATCGGCATCCTCCCCCAGGAACCGCAGCGCAAACCAGCGCTGGCGCTGGCCGCGATAGCGCCCGCGAAATGCCCGACCGATCAGATGCGCCGGAAGGTCATAGAACAGCCATTCGGGGTGCTCGCCGATGATCTCCGCCCGGTTGGTGCCGATCTCTTCGCTCAGCTCGCGCAACACCGCTGCGGCCGGATTTTCGTCCGCGTCGATACCGCCTTGGGGCAATTGCCAACCGCCGGCCGAGCCTTCAGCATTCGGCAGGTCAGCGCGGCGCGCCACCAACACTTCGCCAGCCCGGTTGAACAAGACCGCCCCCACGCAGGGCCGATAGGGAAGTTCGCTCATTGCCTGTTCGCTCGTCTGGCCGCGCGGTCTATTGCCGCGGCAAATCATTGCGCGGCGGGGGACGCGTCAGGGCGCTGACGGGTGCCAGAACCAGCCCGTGACCCGGCAGCAGATTGGCCCAGAGATTGAGCCGCTCGATCGTCACCGGCCGGATGACGCCGATAAAGCCCAGAGCGGAGCCCTTGTCTCGCGCCATCTTCTCAAGATCGGCCAGACGCTGGTCTATATCGTCGCGGATCGGCGGCTCATCAATGATCATGTCGATCGACCGGCCAAAGACCAAGCGCGGCGGCGACGCCGACGGCCGCGCATCGATATAGAGCAGACCCCGCCGCGCAATCTCCGCCAGCATGGCTGTATAGGCATCGCCCGCCGCGGCAAATCGCTCGCCCCGGAGATTGCCAAGCGCATTGGTCACGCCGACGAAGCCCGACTGGCGGCCGAGCGCCCATGCAAGATTAGCCGAATTCTTCTCAGCATCCTCGCCAACAAGCAGGCTGCGCGGCCCGGCATCATTAAGGGGATAACCCTGCGGCTCCATTGGGATGGAAATATAATATTCCATCCCTTTCTCGCGCGCCGCGGCCATCATATCCGCCGTGTTCGTCGCATAAGGCGAAAACACCGGCGAGACCGCAGCCGGTAGCGATTCGATGGCCTGCATCGTGTCAGAGCGCGACATGCCAAATCCAGCGAACAGAATGCCAATGCGGATTCTGCGGTCAGCCTTGTCGAATGGGGCCGCGTACAAGTCCATCGGCGGACGCTCAGTGCGGCGTGCGCCGGACCCGGCTGCCGCCTGTCCGCCAGCAGAAGCGGCTTGAGCTAATTTGCGATCCGGCTCGGCGTCCGGCGGCCCCAGGATCAGCAGGGCAACCGCACCGAGAACGACAACGCCAATGACTGCCGCCCAGAACCAGGCAAGCGCGCGCAATCCGGGGTGGCGAGGACCCATCCCACTAAACACCGCGCTCGCCCTCCAGTCCCGGTTGCCGCAACCCGCCCCTGCTACCGGGCTGCCCGCTTGGCTGCCATCGCCCGCAGGATGACCTCAGCCTGCTGGAGCTGGTAGTCCGTCTCCGGCTTGGTGAAATCGAAGGCGACGGCACCCTCGGGAGGCAGCTTATCGATCGTCTTGGCCACATCCGGCAGGTCCGTACGCGGCGGAGCCACGGCCGTCTGCGGCGTGCCGCCCTGGTTGCTGAGGATATGGTTCAGATCGGCCTCACGCTCCGGTCCGAAACGCTGCGGCTCGGTGCGGCTGGAGCGGACCTCGATATCCGGCGAGATTCCAAGCCCCTGAATCGACCGGCCGGACGGCGTGTAGTAGCGCGCGGTGGTCAGGCGCATGGCGCCATTCCCAGGCAACGGCATGACGGTCTGGACCGATCCCTTGCCAAAGCTGCGCACACCCACCAGCACGGCGCGCTGATGATCCTGCAAGGCGCCGGCGACGATCTCGCTGGCCGAGGCCGAGCCGCCATTGATCAGCACAACGATTGGCAGCCCGCCGGTGATATCGCCGCCCTTGGCGTCCCAGCGCTGGCTGTCCTCGGTATGGCGCGCGCGGGTGGAGACGATCTCGCCGCGATCGAGGAAATCATCGGACACGGCCACCGCCTGGTCCAGCAATCCGCCCGGATTATTGCGCAGATCGAGGATGAAGCCCTTCAGCTTGCCACCAGCCTGGTCGCGCAATTGCTGCACGGCGCGGCGCATGCCTGGTGCGGTCTGCTCGCTGAAATTGGTCAGACGGATATAGCCGACGTCATCGTCGAGGCGGGAGCGCACAACCCTGATCTGAATGATCTCACGGGTCAGCGAGACCAGCACCGGCGTATCCACACCTTCACGTTTGATGGTCAGCTTGATGGCGCTATTGGGCGCGCCACGCATCTTGTCGACCGCCTCGGCGAGGCTCAGCCCCTGTACCGTCTGGCCATCCAGCGAGGTGATCAGATCGCCTGGCTTGATCCCGGCGCGCGCGGCCGGCGTGTCGTCGATCGGGGTGAC
>CANJOG010000031.1 GCA_947475475.1 Acetobacteraceae bacterium | reverse complement strand
TGTGCTTTTCCAGTCCGGCGATAATGCGTTCCAGCGCCTGGGAGAAATCCTCCATCGTCACGTTGTCGGCACGGCGGCGTGTGGCCAGAAGGGCGGCCTCGTTGACAAGGTTGGCGAGATCGGCGCCGGTAAAGCCCGGCGTCATGGCGGCGATATCCTCGACGGCGATATTGGCCGCCAGGGTGATTTTCTTGATGTGGATGCGCAGGATATCGACGCGGCCTTTTTTGTCCGGCCGGTCCACCAGCACCTGGCGATCGAAACGCCCAGCCCGCAGCAAGGCGGGATCGAGAATCTCTGGCCGGTTGGTGGCGGCGAGCAGCACCACGCCGGAGGAGGTGTCGAAGCCATCGAGTTCGGCGAGAAGCTGATTGAGCGTCTGCTCCTTTTCGTCATGCCCGCCGCCGGCAAAGCCGCTGCCGCGGGCGCGGCCGAGTGCGTCGATCTCGTCGATGAAGATGATGGCTGGCGCTTTTGCGCGTGCCTGTTCGAACAGATCGCGCACGCGGGCAGCACCCACGCCCACAAACATTTCGACGAATTCCGAGCCGGAGATTGAGAAGAATGGAACGCCCGCTTCGCCGGCAACGGCACGGGCGAGCAATGTCTTGCCGGTGCCGGGCGGGCCGACCAGCAGCACGCCCTTGGGGACATGCGCGCCGAGGCGGCCATATTCCTGTGGCGTCTTGAGGAAGGCGACAACTTCCTGCAATTCTTCCTTTGCCTCATCGACGCCGGCGACATCGGCGAAGCGCACGCCGATATCGCTTTCGGCATAGATTTTTGCCCGGCTTTTTCCCGCCGAGAGCAGGCTGCCCATGCCGCCCATGCCGCCTCCGCCCATCATCGGGCGGATCAGGAAGATCCAGATGCCGAAGAAGATGAGCGCCGGCATGACCCAGCCGAGTACGGAGGAGAGCAGGCCAGGTCCGGCCTCGCCGCTGAAGGTCACTTTCGCGCGTGACAACGTGGTGGCGAGATCGCCCGGAACGCGATTGGTGGAGAATTGGTGCGCCTCGTTCTTGGCGACATCCTTGATCGTGCCAGTGATGGTTTTCTCGCCGACCTTCACCTCATCGAGCTTGCCGGACTCCAGCATGGTCTGGAATTCCGAATAGGCGATGGTGCGCACATTGGCGCGGCTGACCAGCCAGTCCTCGATTGCCAGGATGGCGAAGAAGGCAAGCAGCACGTACCAGAAATTGATGTGGTGTTCGCGCTTGAGCTTCATTGCTCTGCTCCGCTGGACGATGTGACTATTGGCGGTGGTGGACAGGTGCGAGAGGGGAGCACAGAGTTGCGTCCTGGATGTGTGACGGAGCGGAGATGACGATGCAAGCCATGCGGCTGGGGCGTCCCGGCGCGCCTCTCAGGCTCGAATCGGTCGCGGTGCCAGAACCGGGGCCGGGCCAGGTTCTGGTGCGAGTCTGCGCCTGCGCGGTCTGCCGCACGGATCTGCATGTGGTCGACGGTGAACTCACCGAGCCGAAACTTCCGCTGATCCCAGGCCATGAGATTATCGGCCGCGTGGTGGAGGTGGGGCGCGGCGTCGATCGGTTCCGCGCTGGAGACCGGGTGGGGATTCCCTGGCTGGGCTGGACCTGTGGGGAGTGCCGTTACTGCGTTGCGGGGCGGGAAAATCTCTGTCCGCGCGCGCGCTTCACCGGCTATCAGATCGATGGCGGTTATGCCGAGTTCACGGTTGCCGATGCGCGTTACTGCTTTCGGATTCCGGCAGAGTATTCCGACCAGGATGCCGCCCCGCTGCTGTGTGCCGGGCTGATCGGCTATCGCACGCTGCGCATGGCGGGCGATGCGAAACGGCTCGGCATCTATGGTTTCGGCGCGGCGGCGCATATCGCGGCCCAGGTGGCGCTGCATGAGGGGCGGGAGGTCTATTCCTTCACCCGGCCGGGCGATGTGGCCGCGCAGGATTTCGCCCGCCGGATTGCCGGTGGCTGCGTTGGTGGTTCGGACGAAATGCCCCCCGACGAGCTTGATGCCGCACTGATCTTTGCCCCGGTGGGCGCGCTCGTCCTGCAGGCGCTGCGGGCCTTGGCGCCTGGCGGCTCGGTGATCTGCGGCGGCATCCATATGAGCGAGATTCCGGCCTTCCCGTAGGAGATTCTCTGGAAGGAGCGGAGTATCCGCTCGGTCGCCAATCTAACGCGGTGCGATGCGGAAGAGTTTCTTGCTTTGGCGCCGCGCATTCCGGTGACGACCGAAACAGTCGCCTACCGTCTCGATCAGGCCAATCAGGCGCTGGCGGATTTGCGCGAGGGGCGGCTGAGCGGTGCTGCGGTGCTCATCCCCGCTCAGGCGTGATCCGGATGCGCCGGCGCGATGGGTTCTTGCGGCGCCGGCATGTGTACTGGTCGTCCGGGTGTCGGGAAGGAGGCATGCAGGCTGTATTCTGCCGGGCGCTCCTGATGCCCTGATGCGGCATGTGTTGGAGTTTCTGGATGTCCGTCCGGCGGTGTCAATCCGAGCAGCTTGTGCCAGAGCAGGGCAATACTGTGCTGCGTCTGTTCGGAGATGATGCAGATCCCGCGCTCATCGATGCCAAACAGCATGGCGCCAGGCTCATGCGACAGGCCATTGAAGGCGGCGGTGATGCCATGCAAAGCCTCGAGCAATTGCCGCATATCGGGCAGACGGGCATGGCGTTGCAGATCGGCCAGCCGCAGCACCCGCATTCCATTTTGCCCGCCAATACCTGGATCGCGTCCCAGCTCAAGGTAGACGGCGACGGCGGACGGAGCCTGACGAATTACGGTGAGAATATGTGCTGCGTCCTCCGCTGTGCACGCGATGATATGCGGCGGTGCCTGGCGGGCAGCATCCGCGGCACTTTCCCTCTCGATCTCCGGACCCAGCCGGAGCATGTGCAGCACTTCCTGCTCAATCCAGCGCCGCACTTCCGGTGGCGCCGCGCGAATTTGTTCGGGGGAGAGTGTGATGCCAACCATGTGTGAAACTCCTGCCCTGATCAGGCGTCTAGATGCGCTGGCTGTGCCCATTCCTTGAGATGCTCGGACAGGTCATGATCCGGAACCTTCACCAGATCATGCTGCACCACGCCAACCACGCGCGCCGCGGCGGTGGTGGTGAGCTTGTCCTTTAGCTCCGCCAGCGCATAGGCGGGGGCGACCAGCAGCACGCCATCGGCCTTGCCCTCGGTGACCATTACATTCGTTCGCTCGGCGATGGAGCGGATGAAGCGGAGCTTGGCCAATTCATGCGGATCGTTATGCGGCGCCACGGCATGGTGGGTCGGGCTGCCGGATTCATAGCTGCGGCCGAGACCGTCTGATACGAGATCGGATGTGCGTTGATGCGCGTTGGGTGAGGTCACCGAGGCCATGGTGCGGAAGGCGCCCGCGATCTTGCCGGGGACGACGAAACGGGCGTGTTCTCCATCGGCGATGACAACGAGAAAATGCTTGAACTGCTTCACCTGAGTTTCTCCTCGGTCGCAGTGGACTTGCACGGGGCTGCATGCGCATGGCGTCGTGTTAGCAAGCTGATTCGATTTGTCTGGTCTTTTCATTGATCTGAATCAAGTGTGGACGGGTTGATAAATTTGTCATTACAGCGGAAACCGATACCGACAGGAAATGAGATTGGAACGACATGTTGAACGTCCTTCCCGGATCAGCCTACAATTTGCTGAGCATTCAATAAGCGGAGGAAATCATGACGGATCGCCTGGCTGGCAAAATCGCCCTCGTTTTTGGCGCCGGCTGTATCGAGGATGAATGGGGCAATGGCAATGCCACGGCGGTCGCTTACGCGCGCGAAGGTGCACGCGTGGTCTGTGTAGATGTGAATTTTGCGTCCGCTGAGCGCACAGTCGGGCTGATCGTTGAAGCTGGCGGAGAGGGCATTGCGATTCGTGCCGATGTCACCAGCCATGCCGAGATTAGCGCCGCGGTGGCACAGACCGTCGCGCATTTCGGCCGTATCGATATTCTGCACAATAATGTCGGTACCAATGCGCCGGGCGGACCGGTCGAGATGTCGGAGGTGGAGTGGGATCGCGTTTTCGACGTGAATGTGAAAAGCATTTTCTGGACCTGCAAGGAAGTGTTGCCGATCATGCAGGCGCAGGGTGGTGGGTCGATTATCAACGTCTCATCCATCGTCAGCATCACCTGGACGGGACATCCGATGATTTCGTACCACGCATCAAAGGCGGCGGTGAACCAGTTCACTCGCGCGGTAGCGATGCAGTATGCGGCGCAGGGCATTCGGTGCAATGCGATCTTGCCAGGTTTTATCGAGACGCCGCGGGTCAAGCGCCATGTGCTGCCGTTCTTTCATGGCAATATCGAAAAAATGCGGGAGTCGAGATCGCGCTCGGTACCTCAGAAGCGGCTGGGATCGCCTTGGGATATTGCCCATGCGGCGGTCTATCTGGCCTCGGACGAGGCGAGTTATGTGACTGGGCTGATCATGCCGGTGGATGGCGGATTGTCATGCTCGGCACCGCATGATCAGGGGTAGCACGTCGGGTCAGGCGCGTGCGGGCCGGGCTTTTTGCAAAGCGCCGAGCACCAGCCCGGCGGCGATCAGCAGTGCCGAGGCGCCGTGATAAAGCTGCGGCACTTCGCCGAGCAGCAGGATTGCGAGAGCGAGGCCGAAGGGCGGGATCAGGTTGAGGAATTGTCCGCCGCGTGCGGCGCCCACACGTTCCATGCCGTAGGTGTGGCAGAGAAACGAGCCGATCGTCGGCACGAGGGCGATGAAGAGAATGCCGGCGAGTTGCGGTGGGCCGGGCATGGCGGGCCCACCGGCGCGAAGCTCCCAGAGATACATTGGCAGGAAGGCAAGTGCTGCAATCGCGAAGCTGAAGGCGATGAAACTGTGCGGATGCATCGTCGGCCGCCGGCGCAGCATCGCGGTGTATGCCGAATAGGCGAGTGCGGTGGAGATCATCAGCGCGTCGCCGGGATTGATCGACAGGCCGAGCAGCACATCGAGCGATCCCTGGCTTGCCAAAACGGCAATACCGGCAAAGGAAAGGGCGATGCCGCCGAGCTGGCGCAATCCGATGCGCTCACCCCACAAAATCCAGGTCCAGATCAGGATGCAGAGCGGGCCGACCGCCTGCACCAGCACCGCATTGGTCGCGGTGGTGTGGCGCACGCCCCAGAAGGCCAACACGGTTGGCAAGAACACGCCGGTCAGGGAAAAGAAACAGAGTAACGGCAGATTTCGCAGCGCCACGCGCCAGTCCGTGCGCAGGCGCGGCAGGACGAAGGCGCTCAGGATGAGCGTCGCCACCATGCACCGCCAGAAGGACAGCGCCATCAGTGGGATGGTTTCGCCGATCATGCGACCGATGACGTAGTTGGTGGACCAGCAGAAGGAAGCGGCGGTCAGCGCTGCATAGCCTGCCCAGAGTGCTCTGCCGTGCAAGGGAGAGGCGTTCATGTCACGCCGCAACCGGCTTCTTGCGTGCGCGGCTGGCGAGAAACAGGCCGCATGCAATCAGGGCGATGCCGGCGACATGATAGGGATGCATCACCTCGCCCAGCGTCGCCATGGCGATGATGACGCCGAATGCGGGAGTCAGTTGCTGAAACTGGCCGGCGCGATTGGCGCCAATCAGCCCGACCGCGCGGTTGAAGCAGAATTGCGATATCAGGGCTGGAAAGATCGCTGTGTAGAGCATCACCACCACTAATGGCGGTGACAAGGTCGGCACATGCCAATACGCTAGCTCCAAGGCGCTCAACGGCACAAACATCAGCGTGCCGAGCGCACAATTGGCGAATAGAAAGCTGATTTGGTGCACATTCGGCCGCAGCCGGAGCAGCGGCGTGTAGACCGCGTAGGAGGCGACGCCGAGCCAGAGAAACAGGTCGCCGATATTGAGGTCCAGGTCGATGATGGTCTGCAGCGAGCCGCGCGCCGTGATTACCAGCACGCCGATACTCGAGAGCGTTACCGCGATGATCTGCCGCGTCGTCGCGCGTTCGCCAAAGATGAAGAGCGAAGCCAGTAAGACCACAAGCGAGCCGGAGGATTGCAGGATGGCGGCGTTCAGCGCGGTGGAATAGCGCAGGCCGAGGAAGGTGGCGGCATTGGCGATGAAGATGCCGGTAAAGCTCAGCAGCAACATCGCCTTCCAGTTCCGTCGCATGGTTGCCAGATCGCGCCGGATGATGCGCCAGGAGATGGCGAGCACGATCAGTGACGCCAGGCCCCAGCGGATCAGCGACAGGGTGAACGGCCCAATATCGCCGCTCATCGCGCGGACCGCGGAGAAATTGGTGGACCAGAAGAAGGTCGCGGCCATCAGCAGGATGGCGCCTTCGGCCTGCTGGCCACGGAACAAGGCAGGCATCCGCATCAGGCAGTTTCCGCTGCGGCCTGTGGCCTGGCTTTGCGCGAGGCGATGATGAGGCCGGCGGCGATCAGGGCGATGCCGACGGCGTGGAACAGGTGCAGTTCCTCGCCGAGCAGCAGCACCGCCTGGAGAATACCGAAAGCGGGGATCAGGTGGAAGAATTGCCCGGCACGGGTGGCGCCGATCAGATCGACGCCGACACCCCAGAGCGACATGGCAAAGATCGTCGGCACGACAGCGAGGAAGAGAATGACGCCCATATTCTTCGGTGTCATCACCAGGGTGCCGCCAAGGGCGCTTTCGGCCAGGAAGCAGGGCAGGAAGCAGATCGTGCCGATGATGAAGCAGCCGGCGATCAGCGTGGATTGGTGCACTGGCGGGCGCACCCGCAGCAGCGCGCTGTAGATGGTGTAGAAGCCGGTGCCGGCGACGATCAGCAGGTCGCCGATATTAAGGCTCAGCGAGGCCAGGTTGGCGAGCGATCCGGCGCTGGCGATGACAAATACGCCGATCATCGAGACCAGGATGGCAATGCATTGCCGCAGCCCCGGCGTCTCGCGGAACAGGGCGAAGACACTGACCATGGTGATCATCGGCGTGGCCGATTGCAGCAGCAGCCCATTGGTCGCGGTGGTGTAATGCAGGCCCCAATAAGTGCCGGTATTGCTGAGGAAAATCCCGACGCCGCCCATCACCAACATGTATTTCCAGCGCGAGAGCAGGATCGGCAGGTCGCGCTTCCAATGCGGTGCCGCGACCAGCGAGATCAGGATGGCCGCCGTCAGCCAGCGCCAGAAGGAGAGGTGGAAGGGCGGCATGTCCGGCGCCGTCAGCCGCACCAGCGGGTAGTTGGTTGACCAGCAGAGCGGGGCCAGAATCAGCAACAGATAGGCCGTCGCGGTGCTGGATCGCGCCTTTGGTTGGGCGGTGGCCTCGGTCATGGACTCCCCTGGTCGCTCGCGTGCTCCGAGCCGGCCCGATCATGCCGTTTCAGCCCCGCCTGTCGCGCCGAATTTGCGCCGGGCTGCGTTGCTTGGCCAGAATCACTGACCCATCGTGAGACCGGCGACCGCGTTGAAGGCGGCATTCACCGCGAAGCCGAGGAAGAGCAGGCCAGAGCCGCGGGTGATCCAGATATCGTGGCGGCGGTAGAGCCGGCGCACCGTGGCGGCACCGGCCAGGGCGATCAGGATGCCATCGGCCAGCACAAAGCCCGCGCAGGCGGCAGCCAGCAGCGGCGGGATGGCGGCCCAGCTGAGCGCGGCCCCGGCACCGGAGAGCAGGGCGGTGAAGCTGGCGACGGCCACCGGATAGGCCTTGGGGTTGGTCAGGCCGAAGGCGAGCCCATTCAGCAGCGGGCGGGAGACTGGCGGGGCGATCTCGCCATCCGCGCCGCGCCGGGCGGTGAGTGCACGCCAGCCGATCTGGGCAAGATAGGCGGCGCAGGCCAAGCCGAGCAGGTCGAAGACCAGCGTGCCGATTTCGCGCGCACCCACCACGGCGACCAGCGCCAGGGCGGCCCAGAGAATATCGCCCGCGAAGTGGCCAAGCAGGAAGAAAGCCCCCGCTTGCCGCCCCTGGCGCGCGCCAATGCCGAGAAGCGCCAGAAATCCTGGCCCGGGCGTCAGCGTATAGGCCATGCCGGCCAGGGCGGCGGCGAGGAACAGGCTGGTGGTCAGGATGCCGCACCCCGCAGGATGGCGCGGCCAACGGTCTCGACGTCGTCTTCGTGACCAGTCTCGGCACTCTCGCCATGGGCGGCGAGCACGGCATCGAAGCGGGCGGCGAAGACGCGGCGGTATTCCGGGTGGGTGAAGATGTAGAACTCGTCGTCGCGCACCGCGCGCAGCACGCGGCGGCCGACGGCCAGCGGGTCCATACCGGCGTGGACGCCGGAGGCAACCGGCGGGGCGTCGATGTTGTCCTTGCCCTGGTTGACGCTGCGCAGGCGTTCCCAGTTTTCGTAGATATCGGTGCGGGTATTGCCGGGGCAGAGCAGCGAGACACCGATGCCGAGCGGGCGCATCTCGTTGCGCAGCGTCTCGCTCATGCCGACGACGCCGAATTTGGAGGCGGAATAGATCGCCGAGTTCATCGACGGGAAATGGCCGATGATGGAGGCGGTGTTGACGATATGCCCGCCCTCGCCATGCGCCGCCATGTCCGGGCCGAGGGCGTGGACGCCGTTATAGATGCCGATCAGGTTGACCCCGAGCATGAGGTCGAAATCCGCTTCGGGGCAGTCCATCAGCCGACCGGTGACGCCGCCGAGTCCGGCATTGTTGCAGAGCAAATGGAGATTGCCGTGGGTGTCGCGGATATGGGCGGCGGTGCGCTTCCAGCCGTCACGGTCACGGACGTCGAGTTCGACGGCGTGGATTTTTCCCGTATGGGCGGCGAAGCGGTCGAGCGCGCGGGCCAGGGCGGCCTCGCTGCGATCGGCGATGATCACGCGCATGCCGGCGTCAAGAAAGGCCTGCGCCATCCCGGCGCCAATGCCGGCGGCGCCGCCGGTGATGAGGGCGAGTTTGTTGGTGACGTCACGCATGCGGCGGTGCTCCCTTTGCGGGGAGAGTAGCCCGGATGGAGCGCAGCGCAATCGGGGGGAGGCTTTGGCGGACCGGACCCCGATGAAGGCCCTCTCGCAATGAGACGCCGACCCGCTGTGCAAGTACAGACGACAGTCATCGACGCGCGAAATGGCTCATCGTGACACAAACTTGGAGAAGAGCGAAACGAGACTGAGGATGATCCAACCAGCAAAAACGTAGAGTGCCACGTTTGCGAGGCAGCCGACTGCAACGATGATGACAGCCCACCAGCCTTGCGAGCTACCGATGCCAATAAACACCAATGAAGTAGGGAAGAATAGCACGAGGTCGTCCATTATCGATCCAGGATCGCCCGTATAGTGGCCCCTGCTATATTCAAAAAACCAGAGCGCCGGTGGAACGGCACCGAGTATGGCGAACGACAAAGCTCCCTTCCATGTCACTTGATCGGACCCCTCGTGCGAATGCCAGCAGCGTAGCCCGGATGGAGCGCAGCGCAATCCGGGTGCAATCCGTCGCAGCCAACCCGGATTACGGCTTTGCCTCCATCCGGGCTACGCGGTGGAGGGATGTATAGGGCCAATCCAGTGCGTCGGAGACGAGGCCGTGATGAACTGGGTTGTAATGCGTGTAGTCCGCGTGGTGGCGGAAATCATCATCATCGCGAATAGTATGTTCCCAATATCGGCTTTGCCAGGGCGAGAAGCCGAGGGTGCGGCTGACGTAGGATTTGATGCGGCGGATGCGGGATGGGTAGTCGGCGTCGCCCTCGGGCAAGGTGCATAGCATGTGCACATGATCCGGGAGGATGCAGATGGCGTCCATTCGGAATGGAAGCGCGCGTCGCGTGTCCCGGAAGGCGGCTCGGAGGATCGGGATGTTTTCTGTCAGCGTCGAGGCTGTCCGGTCCCGCAATGTGATGGTGAAGAAATAGGTGCCGCCGGGCAGGAAATGGCGGCGATAGCGGACCATGAGAGCGCCTCCGGCATATGGAGGCCATGGTGGATCAAGCTTAGATAAGGAAAGTTTAAGAAAAGCGCAGCCCGGATGGAATGCAGCGCAATCCGGGTGGGGGCCTGTGTATGCCCCCGGATTGCGCTCCGCTCCATCCGGGCTACGGGTCCTTAGCGTGCCTTCGCCTCGCGCCGCCGCGCCGTCAGTACGAACTCCGTATAGCCATTCGGCTGCTCGCGGCCCTTGAAGACCAGGTCGCAGGCGGCCTTGAAGGCAACGCCGTCGAAATTCGGCGCCATCGGGGTGTAGAGCGCGTCGCCGTCATTCTGGCGATCGACCACGGCGGCCATGCGTTTCATGGTTTCCATCACCTGCGCCTCGGTGACGACGCCATGATGCAGCCAGTTGGCGATGTGCTGCGACGAGATGCGCAATGTCGCGCGGTCTTCCATCAGGCCGACATCGTGGATGTCTGGCACTTTGGAGCAGCCCACACCCTGGTCGATCCAGCGGACCACGTAGCCGAGGATGCCCTGCGCGTTGTTGTCGAGTTCCTGCTGCAATTCGGCTTCCGACCAGTTCTTGCCGGGCACGACAGGGATGGTGAGGATCGCGCCCAGAGCCGCCGGCGTGCGCTTGGAGAGTTCCTCCTGGCGGGCGGCGACGCTGACCTGGTGGTAGTGCAGGGCGTGCAGCGTGGCGGCGGTGGGGGAGGGCACCCAGGCGGTATTGGCGCCGGCCTGGGGATGGCCGATCTTGGTGGCCAGCATTTCCGCCATGCGGTCCGGCGCCGCCCACATGCCCTTGCCGATCTGGGCATGGCCGCGCAGGCTGCAGGCGAGGCCGACATCGACATTGTTGTTCTCGTAAGCGCCGATCCAGGCGGTGCCCTTCATCTCGTTCTTGCGGATCATCGGGCCCGCTTCCATCGAGGTGTGGATTTCATCGCCCGTGCGGTCGAGGAAGCCGGTATTGATGAAGACGATGCGCTCGGCGGAAACCGCGATGCAGGCGGCGAGGTTGACCGAGGTGCGGCGTTCCTCATCCATGATGCCGATCTTCAGCGTATTGCGCGGCAGCATCAGCAGGTCTTCGACGTCGCTGAACAGCTCACAGGCGAAGGCGACTTCCTCCGGCCCGTGCATCTTCGGCTTGACGATATAGACCGAGCCGGTGCGTGAATTCGGCATTTGCGGCGCGCCGCGCAAATCGTGCACGGCGATCAGCGAGGTGACGGCGCAATCGAGAATGCCTTCGGGGATTTCAGCATCATCGGCATCCAGCGCGGCATCGGTGACCATGTGATGGCCGACATTGCGCGTCAGCATCAGGCTGCGGCCATGCAGGGTCAGCTTGCCACCATCCGGCGCGGTATAGGCACGGTCCGCCGCCATATGGCGCACCACTGAACGGCCGCCCTTTTCGAAGGTCGCGGTCAGCGTGTTCTTCATCAGGCCGAGCCAGTTGCGATAGACCTCGACCTTGTCATCGGCATCGACGGCGGCGACGGAATCCTCGCAATCCATGATGGTGGTCAGCGCGGATTCGATGACGAGATCGGCGACGCCGGCGGCGTCCGTCT
>CANJOG010000030.1 GCA_947475475.1 Acetobacteraceae bacterium | reverse complement strand
CTGGGACTTCCTCGCCGGCATGCTTGCCGCTTGGCATGCCGGGGCGGCGCTGGTGCTGCCGCCGAATACCCGGCCCGGGACATTGGATGCGCTGCGTGGCGAAGCCGACATCGTGCTGGACGGCGCTCCCGAGTGGTTGGACCCAGCGGGGCTTGGCTTTCCCGAGGCGGAGGCATGCCGCCTTGCCGTGTTCACCTCCGGCTCCACGGGCGAGCGCAAGCGTATCGACAAGACCCTGGCGCAGTTCGAGCGCGAGGTGGCGGTGCTTGAGCAGGTCTGGGGCGATGGGCTCGCCGATGCCTGTGTGGTTGGCATGGTCAGCCCGCTGCATGTCTTCGGCCTCACCTTCCGGCTGCTCTGGCCGGTGATGGCTGGACGGCGACTGACGGCGCGCACCTTGATCGCCTGGGAGTCGCTCGCCGCATCGCTGGGCGCGTTCGGCATTGTTGTCGCCAGCCCGGCACAACTTGGCCGGCTGGAGGGATTGGCCCCGCTGCCGGCAGGCCGTGTGCGCGCCGTGTTCACGGCCGGAGCGCCGCTGTCGAAGGCGGCGGCCCGGCAATGCGCGGAGTTTCTGGGGGTGACGCCGATCGACATTTTCGGCAGCACCGAGACCGGCGCCTTTGCCTGGCGCGACGGCGGCGTCGCGGACGATATCTGGCGGCCCTTGCCGGGCACGCGGGTGTCCCTTGGCGAGGATGATCTGCTTGCCATCGAATCGCCCAATCTCTTGCCGGGCGAGGTGGTGCACAGCGCCGATCGCGCGACGCTGGTGCCAGGCGGGTTCCGCTTCGCCGGCCGTGCGGACAGCATCGTCAAGGTGGAGGGCCGGCGCGTCAGCCTGATCGCGCTGGAGGCCGATCTGAGTGCCATTGCGGAGGTGCGGGCGGCCAGGCTGCTGATGCATGATGGCCGTCTCGCGGCGTTGTTGGTGCCGAGCCCCGCGGGATGGGAGTGGCTGGGGCGGGAGGGCAGATTTCGTTTCACCCGTTATCTGCGGCGCAGACTTGCGGAGCAGCACGAGCCGGGCAGCCTGCCGCGGCGCTGGCGCCTAGTGCCGGCGTTGCCGCAGACCGCCATGGGCAAGCCGGATCGCGAGGCGATGCTGGCGCTGCTCGACGAGGCATCGCCCTTCGATGAGACATTGCCACATGAGCCGATCGTCAGCGCCATCCGGCTCATCGATGCCGGCGTTGAGCTGGACCTGATCCTGCCGGCGGCGCTGCTGTATTTCCAGGGGCATTTCCCAGGCTACGGCCTGCTGCCGGGCGTCGTGCAAATGCATTGGGCGATCGGCTACGCGGCGCGGCATCTGGGGATTCGGGCTGATGCCGGGCGGGCGCAGGTGAAGTTTCGCCGGCCGCTGCGCCCAGATGACCGGCTCACGCTGGCCCTGGCCGTGACGGGCGGACGGCTGTCATTTTCCTATCGGCGCGGCGGCGAGATCTGCGCCAACGGGAGCCTAGCCCTCGGAAGCGCGGCTCCCGAAGGTGCCGCCCCCGAAGATTCTACCGCGACATGAGCTTCCGGCCCTGCTGCATCATCCCGAGCCGTAATCATCACCTGGCGGTGGGGGGTGTGGTGGCGCGGGCGCATGCCTGTGGCCTGCCCGTGTTCCTGATCGACGATGCCAGCGCCGAGCCGGCGCGCGGCGTGCTCGCGGGGCTGCATGATCCGGCATCCGGCGTGCGGGTCACGCGGTTGGAGCAGCGTGGCGGCAAGGGCGGCGCAGTGCGGCGGGGATTCGAGCTGGCCGCCGCCGCCGGGTTCACCCATGCGGTGCAGCTGGACGCCGACGGGCAGCACGATCTGGCGCGGCTGCCGGCGTTGCTCGCGGCGGCGGAAAACGCGCCGGACGCCGTGATCGCGGGAGAGGCGCGATATGATGCCAGCATTCCGCGCGCGCGGCTCTGGGGGCGCTGGCTCACTCATGTCTCGGTCTGGATTGAGACGCTCTCGCTCGATATCAGCGACAGCCTGTGCGGCTTTAGGTGCTACCCGCTGGCGCCTAGCCTGCGTCTCTGCGCCGGGGGCAAGGTCGGCGGCTTCATGGACTTTGATGTCGAGATCCTGGTGCGGCTTTACTGGCAGGGTATCGAGGTCGTAATGTTCCCCATCGATGTCACCTACCCGGTTGGCAATACCTCGAATTTTGACGTGCTACGCGATAACTGGCGGATCACCAAGATGCATACGCGCCTGACGCTCGGCATGCTGCCGCGCCTGCCGATGCTGCTCATGCGCCGGATGCAGCGCGCGGCGCGGGCGTCATGATTTCCGCCAGCATCGAGCTGAAGGCGCAGTTCTATGACGTTGATCCGATGGGCATCGTCTGGCACGGCAATTACGCGAAGTTCCTCGAACAGGCGCGCTGCGCGCTGTTGGACAGTATCGGCTTTGGCTATCTCGACATGGCAACGACCGAATGGGCCTGGCCGATCGTCGATATGCGGACCAAGTTCGTGCATCCGGTTCGCTTTACCCAGCTGATTCGCGTCACCGCCATGCTGGTGGAATGGGAGAACCGGCTGCGCATCGATTATCGGGTTGAGGATGTGGCCAGCGGCAAGGTGCTGACCAAGGCGCAGACGACGCAGATGGCGGTGCATCGCGAGACCGGCGAAGCGCTGCTGGAGAGTCCCCCCCCTTTGCTGGAGGCTGTGCGGCGGGTGCTCACATGAAGCGCCGCCTGCTGCTCGCCGCGCTGTTCTGGTCGCCGGCGGCAGGTGCCGCGGAGATGCGCCCGGATGTGATCAAGCCGGGTCAGCATGTGCGCGGGCGCTTCACCCTGGAACGCCGGCTAGAGGGTTTCGCGCGCCCCCTGCTCAGCCGCGGCGCCTTCCTTCTGGTGCCTGGGCGTGGCCTGATCTGGCATAGCGAAACACCGTTCGACACGGTGCTGGCGCTTGGCGCGGGCGGTATTGTGCAATTGCAGGACGGGCGCGAGGCGATGCGACTGCCGGCATCGCGCGCGCCGATGATTGGCCAGCTTTATGAGGTTCTGTCCGCTGCGCTGGCCGGGGATGCGGATCGCCTGTCGCTGGTTTTTGCCGCCACCTGGCAATCCGGGGCGGATCGCTGGCAGCTGGGGCTGACATCGCCATCGGGCAAGGACCTGGCCATGGCCCAGATCGCCAGCATCGAGGTGTTCGGTGGACGTCTGGCGGAGCGCGTACTGGTGCGCCGCCAGAATGGCGATTCGGATCTGTTGACCTTCGCCGAGCAATCAGTGGGACCGGCGGCGCCAACGGCGGACGAAGAGGCGCTGCTGCGACAGATCGGCCCATGAGACATGGTTTCGGCCGCGCGGGCGCCCTGCTCTGGCTGGCCTGCCTGCTTGTCGCCTCGGCCTATCTCGGCTGGCGTGTCGCCAGCGGTCTGGACCTGCAAACCAGCCTGCTGGGGCTGCTGCCACGAGCGCAGCAATCGGCGGTGTTGGAACAGGCGCGCCAGGCCATTGCCGAGCGTTTCTCGCGCCGCATCGTGCTGCTGCTCGGCCATCGGGACCCGGCCCGCGCGCATGCGGCCGCGACGGCGCTGGCCGAGGCGCTGACGCGGGAGGGGCTGGCCGGGACGGTCACCGCCACGGTGGATCGCGCGGCGCAGGAGCGGCTAGGCGCCTTCTACTTCCCCTATCGCGCCGGCTTGCTGTCGGATGCCGACCGCGCGGCCCTGTTGGGCGGCGAGGGGCGCCGTCTGGCGGATCGGGCGATGGGCACATTGTTCAGCCCGGCCGGCGTCGCCGATCGCGGCTTGCTGGCGCGCGATCCGTTCCTACTGATGCCCTCCTGGTTCACCGCATTGAGGCTGCCGCAATCCGGCCTGGTGCTGGAGGAGGGCCACCTTGTTGCCAAGGATGCCGGGATCACCTGGGCTTTCGTCAGTGCCAGCCTGTCCGCCGATCCGTTCGCGCTGACCGTCCAGGACCGGCTGACCTCCGTGCTGGAGGCGGCATTGCCCGCCGATATCGCCGTGCTGCGGACCGGCGCCGTCTTTTACGCCGGCGAGGGTGCGAGGCGGGCCATGGGGGAGAGTTCGGCAATTGGCGCGGTATCGATGCTGGCGACGGTGGCGATGCTGCTGGGGGTGTTCCGCCGTGTCCGCCCCATGCTGCTTGGCGTGCTGGCGGTGGGTGCGGGCATCATCCTGGCCTTTGCCGTCTGCCTCTGGTGGTTCTCCGGCCTGCACAGTATCGCGCTGCTGTTCGGCGCCAGCCTGATCGGCGTGGCCGTGGATTACGCGCTGCAATATTTCGCCGAATATTTCGATCCGGATGCGGGGCTGCCCGCCGAGCGCCTGCGCCGCGTGCTGCCGGGCGTTGCGATTGGACTGGCAACGACGCTCATCGGCTATCTGACGCTGATGCTGGCGCCGGTTCCGGGGCTGCGGCAGATCGCGCTGTTCTCCGTGGTTGGCCTGGCGGGCAGCTTTCTGACGGTGGTGCTGTGGTATCCGCTGCTCGACCGGCCCGGCACGCTGCGGCACGGCCGGCGCATGCTGGCACTGGCCGATGCGCCGGCGCGCTTCTGGACCGGACCGCGCTGGCGCCGCCTGCGGCCCGTGGCGTTGCTCGGGCTCCTTGCCTGCGCCCTGGCCGGATTGCCGCGCCTGCGAGTGGATGATGATGTGCGCCGGATGCAGGCTATGTCGGCGGATCTGCGGCGTCAGGAGGCCGAGATCGAGCGGCTGACGGGCGCGCCGGCGGCGGCGCAGTTCCTGCTGGTGCGCGGCACCAATGCCGAGGCGATCCTGCGGACCCAGGAACGCCTGATGCCGCAACTCGTGCGCGCCCTGCAGGAGGGCGCGCTGGACGGCTTCGTGGCGCCGGCGCAATTCGTGCCGTCGCAGGCCCGGCAGGCCGAAAATCGGGAGCTGGTCGAGTGGGAATTGCTGGCGCCGCATCTCGGCCGGTATGTCGATGCTATCGGCTTCACCGATCCGGTCCAGCCGGCCCCGGCGCTGCCGCTCCTGCCGGCAATGCTGCCGGAGGAGGGCGCCCTGTCGCTGGTGCGTGCGCTGCTGCTCGATGAGCAATCGCAGCTCGTGCTGCTGCAGGGCGTGCGCGATACGGCCGCGGTGCGGGCCACCCTGGCGCGCGAACCGGAGGTGGCGGTGATCAGCCTGGCCGATGACTGGTCTGCCCTGTTCGCCAGCTACCGCATTCAGGCGATCTGGCTGCTCGGCCTGTCGGTGCTGCTCATGGCGCCCTTGCTGATCTGGCGCTACCGGCGCGGGGTGGTCCGCGTGCTGGCGCCGTCGCTGCTGGCGGTGCTGCTGGCGCCGCCGATTGCCGCGCTGTTTGGCCTGCCCTTCACCTTCTTCGGTGCGATGGCGCTGGTTCTGATCCTCTCGATCGGCGTCGATTACGCGGTGTTCTGCGCCGAGACCGCGCCGGCGCGGCGGCAGGTGAACATGCTGGCGGTGGCCCTGGCGGCGGGCAGCACCATTCTCTCCTTCGGCATGCTGGCCGCGAGCCAGGTCTTTGCCGTGCATGCTTTCGGACTGACCATGCTGATCGGCATCACCATCGCCTTCCTGCTCGCCCCCCTGGCACGGCGGCCCGAATGAGGTGGGCAGCATGAGACGCCGGACGCTGATCCTGGCCCTGCCGCTCGCGGCCTGTGCCGCGCCCGCTTTGGCGCCGGGGGAGGCCGTGCCGATTGCAGCGGGCGTCGCGCTGCGCGTGCCCCATCCGGCCCTGCTCGGGCAGACCATCACGGTGGAGCAACGCGTCCTGGCTGGCTTTCCGGGCGGGGGGCTGGGCTTTGAGACGCTGCTCGCCCTCTCGCCTCGCGGACTCCAGATGGTGGCGCTGGACGGGATGGGACGGCGGGCGATGACCATCGACTGGCGCGGCAAGGAACCGGCCATCGAGGCCGCGCCCTGGTTGCCGGCGTTGTTCCGTCCGGAAAATCTGCTGGCCGACCTGGCGCTGATCTACTGGCCCACAGCGCTGTTGGAGCCGGCGCTGCGGCAGGCCGGCGTCCGGCTGGAAGAGGCGCCAGGGCTACGGCGGATCCTGTCCGGTGACGTGGAGATCGCGCAGGCGGCGTATCAAGGGCCGGGTGGCCAGGGGCAGCGTTGGCAGGGACGGGTATTGTTCCGCAACCGGGCCTTCAGCTACAGCCTCGACATCAGTTCCGCAGTGATCGACTCATGACGTTGCATCTCACCGCCCTTGGCATCGTCAACGCGCTCGGTTGTGGTCCGCGCGCGGTAGCGGCGCGGCTGTTCGCCCCGGCGGGGGATGCCTGGTGGCAGGCGGGCGGGCTGATACCACGGCAGGATCTGGTGAGTGGGGCCACACTCTGGGTTGGCGCGGTGGCGGGTGATTTCGCACCTGTCCCGCCGGGGCTGCGACAATACGATTGCCGCAACAACCGGCTTGCCCTCTCGGCGCTGGGGCAGATCGCCCAGCAGCTCGCTGCGGCGCGGGCGCGCTATGGGGCGGGGCGCATTGCCGTCATCCTCGGAACCTCCACCTCCGGCATCGCCGATGGCGAGGCGGCGCTGGCGGCGCGTGACCAGCAGGGAGGCTGGCCGGCCGATTACACCTACAGCCAGCAGGAGCCCGGCAATCTCGCCGCCTTCGTGGCCGAACTGCTGGACCTGGATGGGCCTGCCTATACGGTCAATACTGCCTGTTCATCGTCCGGCAAGGCCATTGCCGCGGCGCAGCGGCTGATCGAGGCCGGGTTCTGCGACGCGGCGATTGTCGGCGGCTGCGACACGCTGTGCGGCCTGACGCTGCACGGGTTCCACTCGCTGGAGGCGCTGTCGTCGCGGCCGCTCAATGCCTTCAGCCGCAATCGTGACGGCACCTGCATTGGTGAAGGCGCAGCGTTCTTTCTGCTTGAACCGGCACCCGGCCCGGTGCGCCTGCTCGCGGTGGGTGAAAGCTCGGATGCGCATCATGTCAGCGCACCTTTGCCGGATGGCGCCGGGGCGCGCGCCGCGATGCAGCGGGCGCTGGATCTCGCGGGGCTGGCTCCAGATGCGGTGGGCTACGTCAATCTGCATGCCACTGGCACGCGGCTGAATGATGTCATGGAGGGGCGCGCCATCGCCGGTCTGTTTGGCGATGAGGTTGCGTGCAGCGGCACCAAGCTGTTCACCGGCCATATGCTCGGCGCTGCGGCGGCCAATGAGGCGGCTTTCTGCTGGATGGCGCTGCAACCCGCCATCAGTGGCGGTGTCCTGCCTCCGCATGCCTGGGATGGCGAGAGCGACGCGGAGATTCCGCCGATCCGCTTGGCACGGCCGGGCGATGCCGCTGATCCGGCGCGCGCCATGCTGAGCCTGTCCTGCGCCTTTGGCGGCAGCAATGTCGCCGTGCTGCTCGGCGCCGGGGTTTGAAATGCAGCTCTTTCCATGGAACCCCACCGAGTTGCTGCCGCATCGCCCGCCCATGCTGCTGATTGACGAAATCATAGACTGGGGCGCCCAGCATGCCAGTGCCGCGCTGACCATTCGGCCGGACACACTGTTCCTGGAGGGCGATCGCGTGCCCGCGCATATCGGCATCGAATACATGGCCCAGACCTGCGGTGCCTGGGCTGGCGCCGTGGCGCGTGAGAGCGGGCTTGCGCCACGCCGGGGCTATCTGCTCGGCGCGCGCGCCTTTCGCTGGCACCGTCCGGCCTTCCTTCTTGGCGAGCGGCTGGTTATCGGGGTGAGGCTGACCTACCGAGACGCGGCGCTGGGCAGATTTCTCGGCCGAATCGAGATTGACGGTGTGCTCGCCGCGGAGAGCGACCTGACCGTCTATGAACCGCCCGAGAATGGAGAATTGCCCGCGTGAACAGAACTATTTTTGTTACCGGCGCGAGCAAGGGGATTGGCCGCGCCATCGCCGTGCAGCTGGCGCGGGACGGCTTTGATATCGCGGTGCATTGCCTGCGCGATGTCGATGGCGCTGCGGCAACGCTGGCCGCGGTGCACATTCTCGGGCGGCAAGGCAGGGTGCTGCAATTCGATATTGCCGACCGCACGGGCTGCCGCGCCGCGCTGGAGGCGGATGTCGAGGCCCATGGCGCGCCGCATGGCGTGGTGCTCAATGCCGGCATCATTGCCGATGCCGCCTTCCCTGCCCTGACCGATGCCGACTGGGACGGCGTGCTGCGTACCAATCTCGACGGCTTCTACAATGTTCTGCATCCGCTGGTGATGCCGATGGTGCGGCGGCGCAAGGGCGGGCGGATCGTGGCGCTTTCCTCGATCGCAGGCCTGGCTGGCAACCGGGGGCAGGTGAATTACAGCGCCAGCAAGGCCGGTATTATCGGTGCCGCAAAGTCCCTGGCGGTGGAGCTGGCCAAGCGGAACATCACGGTGAACTGTGTCGCTCCCGGCCTGATCGAGACGGATATCATCCGCGATGTGCCGCTGGAGCATGTGCTCGACGCCATCCCCATGCGCCGCATCGGACGGCCGGAAGAGGTTGCGGCGGTGGTCTCCTTCCTGTGTTCGGATGCGGCAAGTTATGTGACGCGGCAAGTGATATCGGTGAATGGGGGCATGCTGTGACGCGCCGCGTGGTGGTAACCGGGCTTGGTGGAATCACGGCCCTGGGTGATGATTGGACGACCATCCGCGATCGCATGTTGGCGGGCGAGACGGCGATCCGCATGATGCCGGACTGGGAACGCTATGAGGGCATGAATACGCGCCTGGCCGGGCCCATCATCGGATTTGATGCTGACAGGCTCTATCCCCGTAAGAAATTGCGGACCATGGGCCGGGTGTCGCGCCTCGCCGTTTATGCGACCGAACGGGCATTGATTGATGCGGGTTTGCGTGACGAAGCGGTGCTGCGCGACGGGCGCACGGGGATTGCCTATGGCTCCTCCTTTGGCAGTACGCCGCCAGTGATCGCCTTTGCGGAGATGATGACCAACGGCACGATCCGGCATGTGACCGCTACCAGCTATGTGCAGATGATGAGCCACACCGCGGCGGTGAATATCGGCATTTTCTTTGGGGTGACGGGAAGAATCATCACCACATCCTCTGCCTGCACGTCGGGCAGCCAAGCGGTCGGCTATGCGTATGAGGCGGTGAGGAATGGCGCGCAGGATGTGATGATCGCGGGTGGCGCCGAGGAGCTTTGCCCGACCATGGCAGCGGTGTTCGATACGCTCTATGCCACCTCGACACGCAATGACGAACCACACACCACGCCGCGTCCGTTCGATGCCGCGCGCGATGGGCTGGTGATAGGCGAGGGAGCGGCTACTTTGGTGCTGGAGGAGCGTGAGCATGCCCTGGCGCGCGGCGCGCATATTCATGCGGAAGTCGTGGGCTTCGGCACCAATTCAGATGGGACGCATGTCACCCAGCCCAATGCGCCAACGATGGAAATTGCGCTGCAGATGGCCTTACGCGATGCCGGCCTCCCGCCCGAGGCAGTTGGTTTTGTCTGTGGCCACGGCACCGCGACCGATCACGGTGATGTCGCAGAGAGCATTGCGACCAACGCGGTATTTGGCGCGCGCATGCCGATCCATTCGCTCAAGGGGCAATTCGGCCACACTCTGGGCGCGTGCGGCGCGATCGAGAGCTGGTTGGCTTTGTCCATGCAGCGTGAAGGACGCTTCCTGCCCACCGCAAATTTGACCGAGATTGATCCTAACTGTGCCGAGTTAGATTATCTGATGGGTGCGCCGCGGGATATCCAAGCCGAATATCTGATGAAGAACAATTTCGCGTTTGGTGGCATCAATACGTCGCTAATCTTCCGCGTGGCGTAGCTCGTGTTTAGAGATCGCGTGCGATGCGGAAGCCGATCTTGCCATTGCGCACGCGTGACGTGTCGGCATTCCGATAGGCGGAATGCAGGAAATCCGGTCCGTTGAACCAGGACCCGCCACGGATCACACGCCGTAGCGGATCACCATTTGCCCAAACGCTGCCATCGGTTGGTGCGCCGTCGTAATTGGCATGCCATTGATCCTGAACCCAGCGGGAGATATTGCCAACGGCGTCGTAGATACCAAAAGCATTGGGAGCAAAGCTGCCGACCGGAGCGGTCATGCGGTTGTCCCACGCGCTGCCGCAACCGTTGCAGTTCGCCGCGTTGCGGCCGATATCATTGCCAAACCAGAAGGCGTCCGTGCTGCCGGCACGCATGGCATATTCATATTCGGCCTCGCTCGGCAGGCGATAGCGGCGGCCTGTGCGGTGGCTCAGCCAGGCTGCATAGACGACGGCGTCATCCCAGGAGATATCGACCACTGGTCGCCTTCCACGGCCCCATCCGTAATCCCGTGTGGGCCCCTGGCAGCCGTGATCGGCAACGCAGGCATCATATTCGTCAAAGGTGACGTCGTAACGACCGATGGAAAAGCCGCGGCCTATCGTGACTTGGTGCGGTGGGGACGAGCGACGCACACCATATTGGCCCATGATGAAACTGCCTGGGCCGACCACGACCATCTCCGGGCAATCCGCGCAGTCGTGGAACGCGCTGCCGATGGCAGTGCCGCCCTGCGCCGCTGCGGACGCAGCGGCCGACAGGGAGCAGAGGATGAACGCCATTGCCAGGCGCGCCAGGTATCCACACTTGGCCAGCGTCATGTCCAATGACCTCAATTTCAGCGCGGAACCTTGGCGATGCTGGCTTGCAGCGTGATCACGACACTATGGCTGCCCGCGTGACATTCATAGTCGGTCGCGCTTGAGAAGATATTGCCTCTGAAAGCGCTGTTCACGTTGACCACCGCATTGCCGCCTTGTCGCACAGCATGGTCCCGCAACTCCCGCAGCGCTGCGACCATTGCGGTCGCACAGGCAATTTCATCCGCCTTGCCGGGGATACGGGCTTTTCGTGTGACGACGAGGCTGCTGATGACAGAGATTCCGGGGACAGAAGGTGTGTTCCCAAACAGAAACATCATGTCCGAGCTGCCAGAGTCGCGGAATTGAGGACTGTCGAGCAGGGGCTGAAGAGGCAGGCGATAGGGCACGTTGCGTGCTTCGGCTGGATACACCAGTCCGGCAAGCAGTATCGCGAACGCAAGAGTGGGTATTTTGCCGATCATGCCATGTCCTTCAAATACCTGCTGTCATGGGAGGTCTCTGTCGTTACTTCGCAAAATGCACCGTAGTGCCCTCTCCGTCAGATACCGGCTGTCGTCAAGTGTGAACCGGCGGGGGTTTACCGACAACTGTAATCAGACTGAGGTTGTAGATCGGTAGTCGGTGCCGGAGGCAAGTGAACCGCGCCGGGTTTGCCGGTGGTCGACGACTTCACCCTCGAATGCCTTGGCCTGGTCGCAGATACATCGCTCTCCGGTCGGAGGGTGGGGCGTGAGTTGGACCGGATCGCAACGCTACGGGGCTAAACGTCCTCGGCCTGGCCGTAATGAACCTGGTCTGGCGTCATCAGGCCGATACCGGCGTGATGATGATCACGATTATACCAATCGAAAAACTGGCGGCAGAACGTCTTGGCATCCTCGATACAGCCGAACCGCTTGGGAAACTGGGGTTTGTCCGTCGTCAGAACTTTTGGCACAACTGGCGGCGTAAATTAGTGGAGTGCGGGCCTCGTCTGGGGGTTTATGTTAGGCGGCGAGTTTGCGGTGTTGCAAGCGTCGATGCTCGATGGTCTGT